>JAUVPA010000013.1 GCA_030598905.1 Acidimicrobiia bacterium | reverse complement strand
TGACAGCCTCACCGGCGCGACAACCATCGTGTCGCCTGACTCCGGTCGAGTGAAGTTGGCGTCGCGCTACGCCAGCCACCTCGATGCCCTTGTCGCTTTTGTCCACAAGCGGCGCAGCTCTGACGCGCGCAACCAGGTATCGGCACTGGAGATCGTCGGAGAGGTCAACGATCGCCATGCGGTGATCGTCGACGACATGATCGACTCGGCCGGGACGGTCGTCGCGGCCGCGAACCTGCTGATGGAGCGGGGCGCCCTGTCCGTCAGAGTGCTTGCGACTCACGGCGTTCTCTCGCCGCCCGCCGTCGACCGGCTGAAGAATGCCCCGATCGAAGAAGTGGTGATCACAAACTCACTGCCGCTGCCCGACGAGGCACGCCATCTGGACAATCTCACGGTCCTGTCGATCGGTTCGATACTCGCAGGGGCCGTGAATGCCATCTTCACCGACGCCTCGGTGAGCGCCATCTTCAGGGGCGAGAACTTCTGACCCGAGACCTCGCCGGGATGATTGCAGCCCGCTACGACGAATACCGCCGGCGCTTCGACTCCATCACCCTCCGGGCGAGACCTCGCTTCGAAGGACGGGACTGGCGCATGTTTCGCCACGACACCGAGGAGCGCATCGACGTCTATGAAGAGACGGTGGCGGGCGCCGTCGCCGATGTCACCGAACTCCTCGGTTCCGGCGCACACGACCGTGCCACCTGGGCTGCGGCGCGTACCGCGTACGAGAAGATCGCGCAGACGCGACCGGACGCAGAACTCGCCGCCACCTACTTCAGCTCGGTGACGCGCAGAATGTTCGATACTGCAGGCGTCGATGAGGAAATCGAGTTCTTTGGGTTTGGCCAGCCTCCCCGAGCCGACGATACGTCGGTCTGGCTCCACTCCTTCGAACTGCCCGCGGATCCTGCGGACCTCGTCAGGCGCCTGCTGCTTGACCGCCGCTTTCAGGCGATCTGGCGCGACTTGCACCGCGACGTCGAACTCGGAGCTGAGGTAGTTCGCAACGGGCTCCGGGCAGCGGGCATAGTGAAAGGCACCGTCGAGATTCTCCTGCCCACCTTCTATCGCGGCAAGAGCGCCTACGTCGTCTCTCGCGTTGTGGCCGGCTCGAGAGTCATGCCTCTCGTGGCTGCGATCCACCACAATCGCCGTGGCCTCCACGTCGGAGCGATTCTCGTCGATTCGGACGACGTCTCCGTGCTCTTCAGCTACGCCCATTCGGAGTTCGTCGTGCGCGCACCGAACCCGTCCGGCATCGTCGAGTTCATCCGGTCGCTCATCCCGCATCGTCGCCCCGCTGAGCTGTACACCGCGATCGGATTCCGCAAGCACGGCAAGACCGAGCTGTATCGCGACGTTGCCGACCATGTCGCACGCACTCGCGACCGGTTCATGCACGCTCCCGGAATCCCCGGTCTCGTGATGATCGTGTTTTCTCTCGACGACTTCGACATGGTGTTCAAGGTGATCCGCGACCACTTCCCGCCGCAGAAGAAGGTGACTCCTCTCGAGGTTCGGGCCAAATACTCAATCGTTTCACGCCACGACCGCGCTGGCAGGCTCATCGACGCCCAGGAATTCCGTGGGCTGACGTTCCCCAAGGAGAGGTTCAATCCGGGCCTCCTCGAGGAGCTCACGGCTTCTGCGGCCAAGTCGGTGAGTGTCGTGGGTGAAACGGTGTTCTTCGAGCGGGTCTACGTCGAACGTCGCGTGACTCCACTTGATCTCTTCCTCCGCAACTCGGACACCGCTGAAGCCGAAGGCGCCATCGTCGATTACGGCACGGCCATCAAGAACATGGCAGCGTCCAACATCTTCCCAGGTGACATGCTGATCAAGAACTTCGGAGTGACCCGGCAGGGCCGCGTCGTGTTCTACGACTACGACGAACTCTCGCTTCTCACCGAATGCAAATTCCGTCGTATCCCCGTATCGACGCATCCGGACGACGAAATGTCGGCGACTCCGTGGTTCGGGGTGGGCGACGACGACATCTTCCCTGAGGAGTTCCGCAACTTCCTCGGAGTCGCGCCCGAGTTGCGATCGGTCTTTGAGGAGCACCATTCGGACCTCTTCGGCATCAACTTCTGGATGGGGTTGCAGGAGCGCATCTCGGATGGCGAGATGATCGAGGTCTTCCCGTACCGCCGCCAAGTTGCGCTGCACCAACCGGGCTCCGTTTAGGTTGTAGAGATGGAATCGGAAGTGTTCGAGGTTCGCACGGGTGCGAGTCGGGCGGCCTTCGACCTCACCGCCGACGTTGCTCGATTTGTCGCCGGCCGGGGTGATGGCCTCGTTCACATCTTCGTTCCTCACGCAACTGCCGGTGTCGCCATCGTGGAAGTCGGTGCAGGGAGCGACATCGATCTGATGAGCCGGCTCGACGAGCTTCTGCCGCGTGACGACACCTTGTATCGGCACCGCCACGGGAGCGCTGGGCACGGCGCCGACCACGTGATGCCAGCGTTCATCGCCCCCTCCATCTCGGTACCCACTATCGAAGGAAACCTCGCTCTCGGCACATGGCAGTCGATTGTCCTGGTCGACCCCAATGCAGACAACCTCGTTCGCACAGTCCGGCTGTCGTTTCTCGCCGGCTGAGGCACAGAGGACAAGGCGCGAGGCCCCACTACACTGCCCGCCACTTCGTCGTTCCCGCACGAGGAGTCCACCACCATGCAGCAGGAGACGTTGCGCGCGGAGTCCCGCTTCGCGTCCGGTACGAGGCCGTCGAGACGGCTCCGACGCGATGGCCGAGTCCCGGCCATTGTGTACGGAAGAGGCCTCGACACG
Source organism: Acidimicrobiia bacterium (assembly GCA_030598905.1). Lineage (GTDB taxonomy): Bacteria > Actinomycetota > Acidimicrobiia > Spongiisociales > UBA5794 > JAUVPA01. Next base: position 11,090 of record JAUVPA010000013.1, on the reverse strand, counting down.
GTTTCCGTCAGCGTGAACAGTCGTGATCTCTATGGCGTTCTACGCACGGAGGCTGGCCTCAACGCGCTCATCAACGTCGAGGTCGAGGGCGCCGAGACCGTTCTGACCGTTGCTCGCGAGATTCAGCGTGACCCGGTTCGCGGCCGAATCACACATCTGGACTTCATCAAGGTTTCGCTCGACGAGGCCATCGAAGCCGAAGTGACACTCGAATTCACCGGAACGCCCCTCGCCGTGACGGAAGACGGCGCCTTCGTCGAGACGATTGAGACGTCCGTTCTGATTTCGGCTCTGCCGACGCAGATTCCACCGGTGATCGAGGTGGACATCGAGCACCTGGGTGTCGGAGACACCCTGAAGGTGGGCGACCTGCCCGTGCTCGACGGCGTCACCGTCCTCGACGAAGCGGAACGCCCGTTGGCGACCGTTGTCTTGCCTTCGATCGTCGAAGAGCCTGTTGAAGAGGAAGCACTTCTCGAGGGCGAAGAGGGCATCGAGGGCGAAGAGGGCGCCGACGAAGAAGGCGGTGCCGAGGCAGCCGAGGGGGACGAAGGCGAGGGCTGAGCCCCGCCGTCTCGATGCGCGTCGTCGTCGGACTTCGCAATCCGGGCAGCCGTTACGAGGGCACGCGCCACAACGTCGGTTCCGAAGTCGTCGCTGCGGCCGCTGCCGCCGGATCCGTCTCGTTCAAACGCGCCAAACGTTTCATTCGAGCCGACGTGGCCGAGGTTCACATGCACGGCGAGCGTGTCGTCCTTGCTCTGCCTCGTACGTTCATGAACCAATCGGGACAGGCCGTTGCCCCGCTGCTCGGGTACTTCGGAGTGGAATCGAACGAGCTCCTCGTCGTTCACGATGACATCGATCTCCCGTTCGCCAGGCTCCGTGTGTCCATCGACAGCGGGCCCGGAGGCAACAACGGCGTGCGCTCGATCATCGGGTCCCTCGGCACCAAGTCCTTCTGGCGGCTGAAGGTTGGAGTGGGTCGGCCGCCCGGGCGAACGGATCCCGCCGACTTCGTCCTGCGTCGCTTCGGTAAGGTCGAGCGGCCGGAGATCGACGACGCGCTCGTTCGGGCACTCGGCATCATCGGCGTGTTCGCCGGTGAGGGTGGTGAAGCCGCCCGGCGGGCGGCGGGAGAATCGAACACCGGCTGAGAGGAGAAGCGGTGGCCGAGTTCGTCGGCGCCATCGACCAAGGAACGACCAGCTCACGGTTCGCCGTCGTCGACTCTGCGGGTCGTCTGGTCGCGATGGCACAGCGCGAGCATTCCCAGATCTATCCGCGTCCTGGCTGGGTCGAGCACGATCCCGCCGAGATCTGGGCTGACACCCAGTCCGTCGTCGGTGAGGCCCTCGAGGAGGCTGGCCTCTCTGTATCTGACCTCAACGCTGTCGGCATCACCAATCAGCGCGAAACAACCGTTGTGTGGTCGCAGACAACCGGCGAGCCATTGGCGAACGCCATCGTCTGGCAGGACACGCGCACCGCCGATCTCTGTCGAGACATCGGCGGCGATTGGGGAGCAGATCGATTCAAGCGACTCACCGGCCTGCCTCTCGCGACATACTTCTCGGGCCCGAAGCTGCGGTGGCTGATCGAGTCCTCCGACACAGTCGCTGAAGCTGCACGGACCGGTGACCTCGCCTTTGGGACCATCGACTCGTGGCTCGCCTGGAATCTCACAACACGCCACGTAACGGATGTCACCAACGCAAGCCGAACGATGCTGATGGACATCAACACTCTGGAGTGGGCGCCTGAGGCAGTCGAGGGGATCGGTGTGCCGCCGGAGGCTCTGCCCGACATCGTGCCGTCTTCGGCCGCGATCGACGAATGCCATGGTGTCTTGGCTGGTGTTCCGCTCGCTGGCATCCTCGGCGACCAGCAGGCGGCCCTGTTCGGGCAGGCGTGTTTCGAAGAGGGGCAGGGCAAGAACACATACGGGACCGGGTGTTTCCTCCTCATGCACACAGGGAGCCGGCCCTTCCACTCGAAGAACGGGCTGCTCACGACGGTCGCCTACCAGCTGGGCGACGAGCCAGCCGCGTACGCGATCGAGGGTTCGGTTGCCATTGCGGGTGCCGCCGTTCAGTGGTTGCGCGACAACCTGGGGCTCATCGGCGACGCTGCGGAGGTCGAGGGTTTGGCGCGTTCGGTCGAGGACAACGGCGATGTCTACTTCGTGCCGGCGTTCAGCGGCCTCTTTGCCCCCTATTGGCGGGACGATGCCCGCGGAACGATCGTTGGGCTGACGCGGTTCGCCGATCGCGGCCATATCGCGAGGGCGACACTCGAAGCCGTCGCCTACCAGACGGTCGATGTGGTGCGTGCCATGGAGGCGGACGCGGGATTTCGGGTCGGCACCCTGAAGGTTGACGGCGGCATGGTCGTCAACGATCTTCTCATGCAGTTTCAGGCCGATGTACTCGGAACACCCGTGGTTCGACCGGCTGTGAAGGAGACCACAGTGCTCGGAGCTGCATACGCGGCCGGCCTTGCCGTCGGTTACTGGTCGAGCACGGACGAGCTCGCCGAGCATTGGGTCGAGGAAACGCGGTTTCTTCCGCAGATGGACCCCATGGACAGGGAGCACCTGCTGTCACGGTGGTCGATAGCGGTGACGAAGTCCATGGGCTGGGTCGACGGATGAGCATTCCGAACCTCCTCGCCGTGGTCCGACTGCTGCTCACGCCGGTGGCCATGGCTCTGATCCTGAACTCGGAGCCGATGGACACCGTGGCGATCGTCGCTGCCGTGGTGTTCGTCGTGGCGGCATTGACCGACCTCCTCGACGGCTACCTCGCCCGCCGGTGGCGCATCACAACGACCGTGGGCGCGTTTCTGGACACAGTTGCCGACAAGGTGCTGGTTGCCGGCGCCCTCCTCGCACTCGTCGAGATCGGAGCTACGTCCGCGTGGGTGGCGTTCATGATCATCGGTCGCGAGATCGCGATCACGGGGCTGCGAAGTGTCGCCGCTCTGGACCAGTCCACGGTGCCGCCGAGCATTTGGGGCAAGAGCAAGGCCGTCGTTCAGTTCGTCGCCATCACGATGGCGATACTGCGGATCGATGTCGCGGTCGGCCCGTGGCGTGTTGACCAATGGGCGATGGCCGTCGCCGTCGTTGTGACACTGCTCTCTGCTGGCGACTATTTCGCAAAGTTTCGCCAGATACTCACCCCGCGGGCCAAGGGCTGACGATGTCGGTGTTCGTGACCGGCGGCACCGGATTCCTGGGCCGCAACATCATTCGGTCGCTCTGTGACCGAGGATCCGAGGTCCGCGCTCTGGTCCGCTCCGAGTCGGGCGAAGAATCAGTCGCCGAGCTCGGAGCGGTCCCCGTGTTTGGTGACGTGCTCGATCCGCGATCCATCACCGAAGCACTGGATGGCTGTGATCTGGTCTTCCACGTGGCGGGAGTCAACGACCCCTGTCCAAGCGATCCGGCTCACCTGTACCGGGTGAATGTCGATGGTGCGCGCACCGTTGTCCGTTGCGCGGCGGAGGGCGGTGTCGGGCGTGTTGTAGTGACGTCATCGGCTGCGGCCATCGGTGAGCCGACCGGGGTCTTGGCGACCGAAGAAACGCCGCACTCGGGTAGTTACCTGTCGCACTACGCGCGATCGAAGAAGCTAGGAGAGAACGCCGCGTTCGACGAAGGCGTGCAGCGCGGTGTCGATGTGGTCGCGGTTTTGCCGTCCTCCGTGCATGGTCCGGGTAGGGCGGATGGAACGGCTGCTCTGATTCGATATGCCATCACCGTGGGACGCCCGTTTGTCGTCGATACGACGCTGTCGCTGGTGGACATCGCCGACTGCACGAATGGCCACATCCTTGCGGCCCGCCGTGGTGCGCCCGGCCGGCGTTATCTCCTCAGCGGGGCGACGTTGTCCATCAGGGAGGCTCTCGAGTTGTTGTCTGTTGTCACGGGTCGGAGGATCCGGCCCATCCGCGTCCCGCGGGGAGTGGCTGGCGCCGCTGCTCCGCTCGCCGATGTCGCCGGTCGGTGGTTGAAGAATGCTCCGTTGTGTGGGGACATGGTGCGCACGTTGATCCAAGGTCACCGCATCGATGGGTCGCTCGCCTCCCGTGAGCTCGGGTTGGTCTACACACCGGTTGAAGAGACTCTGTTGAGAACCGTTACCTGGTTCGAGGAGAGCGGATTCCTAGGAGGCCGCCCCTTCTGACTCGAGGCAGCTGCTCGATGGCGGTTCTTCGTCGATTTCGGGCCCACGTGGCTCGGTGGCAGCGTCCCGTCGCCACGACTTGTTCAGGCGCCAGAAGACCAGCGCCGGTATGCCGAGGATGACGGGCGGGAACCAGACGAGGGCCCGATAGAGGAGTACACCTGCGGCGACCTGCACCCGGTACTCCTCGGGAACGCCGGGTGTGAGGATGCTCAGGTAGGCGACCTCGACGATGCCCAAGCCACCGGGAGTGATTGGGATGGCGGCGAGAACTCGAGCAACGGCGTAAGCCGTCAGGATCAAGATGAACGAGAGCACCTCACTGGGCACTCCGACAGCGCGAATCGAAGCAACGAGCAGGCTGATGAGTAGCGCCTGTGATCCGACGGTCAGAAGCGTCAGAATCCACCAGCGCCCCGCAATGATCACTTTCGTCGAGCGTTGGAAGAAGTGGATCTGGGCGACGATGTCGACCGGCTCGCGGTTGAAGCGGCGCATCACAGCGTTGACGGGTCGACAAAGCCAGAGCCCGATCCGATCCGCAACCACGGGTGCTCGGAGCAGGATGACCACGAGAGTGATTACGACAATGACACCGACGATCGCGATGATCGCCATGATCCACCACTGAGTCGTCCCGGTGAGCCACGCCATGCCCGCCAAGACCATGGCCGGGATCGCGATCTTGGTCAGGTTGTCCCAGACGCCTGTGATGAGCAGGGCCGCCGTCGTAGTAGTCGGAGGGAAACCCCAGGAGAAGTACTGGGCGTACATCAAGCCGAACGAGATTGCAGCGCCTGCGGGAACGGTGTTGACGACGGCAGTCGTCGATGTGTGCACCACGGCAGCTTCTCCGAAGCGGAGTCCGGGGAGCGCGGTCATGATCACGAACCAGTATTCGACGAGATAAGCAGCGGCGAGGAGAAAGAGACCGGCGATCACCCACCAACTCATCGCCGAGAGCGCGGCCCAGATGTCGCCGTAGTCGGCGAAAGCCGGGATTACGCCGCCGAAGATGAAGCCGAGGACGATCAGCATCACGGCCACCTGGAGAATGCGCTTCCAGGGGAAACTGCGCCTCTTGGTCGTCACCTGCTCGGTTTCGTCCATCCGGTCAGTCTGGCATTGGCGGTGTCGTCAGTCGTGCGTGCTTGAACGACGAATAGTTCGCCGTCTAAGCACGCACGATCCTGTATCGGGCGACGGGTGTCGTAGCCTGGCTCGCCCATGTCCGCACCCCTGGCACCGATCATTTCACAATGGACGGCGGATCTCATGCCGGAGATCCCCGGTCGTGTTGTCGTGCCACCGCCCTTGCGGGCACTGTTGCTCGCCGGGGTTTCCCACCGAACCGAGCGCCCCGTGCTTGGCATCGTCGCCGGCGAGCGTGACGCCGAGGAACTGGCGGAAGACGTCTCGCTCTTCATCGAAGACGTGGTTCAGCTTCCGGCGTGGGAGACGCTGCCGTTCGAGCACGTGTCGCCGAACACCGTCACGATGGCCCATCGTGTGCAAGCACGCCATCGCCTCGAACAGGGAGGATCGGGGGTCGTCGTGGCTTCGGTGCGGGCCGTCTCGCAACGCCTCAGCCCATCTCGTATCGAACCGATCACGCTCGCCGTCGGTGATTCGGTGGACTTCGATCGTTTCATCCTCGAACTCGTGTCGATCGGCTACACCCGGACCGACCGTGTCGAGGCTCGTGGCGAGTTTGCGGTCCGAGGCGGCATCATCGACGTCTTCTCCGCACACTCATCCGAGCCAGTCCGCCTCGATTTCTGGGGCGACGACCTCGAAGCGATCCGTGCGTTTTCGGTCTCGACGCAGCGCTCGATCGAGGAACGCCCCGAGGTTGTGGTCTATCCGGCACGAGAAGTCCTGATCGACCGCTCGCTCATGGCCCGAGCAGAAGACCTCCTCAGAGAGGAGCCGTGGGCTGCGCCAACATGGGATCGCATCGGCGAGGGGATCCACTTCCAAGGTCTGGAGTCCTGGCTGCCGTGGCTCTCGGCCGAGCGTACGTTGTTGGACGAAACGACGGCGACGGTTGTGTTGTTCGATCCGAATCGAGCCTCCGAGCGGGTGGCCGACCTGATCAAGGAAGAAGCCGACCTCGCCGCAGCGCTGGCTGCGACTTGGGGGGCGGACGCTCCCGAGGCCGGCGAACATCCCGATCTGTATCTCCCCTTGACCGTCGACCGGGCGGGCCTCGAGGTGTTGATGGCGCCGGCGCTCTCATCAGGGCCCGGCCAGGCTTCTTACGAGGCTGCCGGTTTCGATGCGGTTCCCGGCAACGCGGAGTCGGTGGCCCGCACCGTGAACCACCTCAGGAACAGGGGAACCCAGGTCATCATCGCCATGGACGGCGACGCTGCCGCGCAGCGCGTCTCGAGACTGCTGTCCGAGGCAGGCGCGGGTCTCGATGTGGTGCCGAAGCTCGATCGAATCGCGACGGTCGTCGTGCCGACGGGAATCCACAATGGTTTCGTTTTCCCGGCGGCTTCGATCGCCGTGATCGGCGAGAAGGAAGTCGCGGGGAGGCGCCGCGCCCATCGCACCTCGCGATCCCGCCGTGTCGCGGGAGACGCAGAGGTGTACCGCGATCTGCGACCTGGGGACTACGTGGTTCACCATCACCATGGCATCGGCCGCTTCGAGGGTCTTGTGCATCGAGCCATGGCCGGCGTCGAGCGCGACTACTTGCTCGTCGAATACGCTGCCGAGGACAAGCTCTACGTTCCCACCGACCAGCTGGCAGCTATTCAGCGATACACCGGAGGCGAACAGCCTCGGTTGTCGCGGATGGGAGGCAGCGACTGGGCGCAGACGCGCAGCAAGGTCCGCAAGGCGGCGGCCGTCGTGGCGGAGGAGGTCGTTGCACTCCACCGGAAGAGAGCAGCCGCCACCGGCCACGCGTTCGGGCCCGATAGTCCGTGGCAAGTGGAGTTCGAGGGCGCGTTCCCGTACGAAGAGACGCCCGACCAGTTGCGCGCCATCGCAGACGTGAAGGCCGACATGGAGGCCGAGCCTCCGATGGATCGTCTGGTGTTCGGCGACGTGGGTTTCGGCAAGACCGAGGTCGCTTTGCGAGCCATGTTCAAGGCGGTTCAGGAGGGCAAACAAGCGGCGATGCTCGTCCCGACCACGCTTCTTGCCCAGCAGCATCATTCGAATTTCGAGGACCGCTTCGCTTCGTATCCGATTCGCGTCGAGGTGTTGAGCCGGTTCCTCACCGCCAAGCAACAGCGCGAGGTGATCGAAGGGCTCGCTGCCGGAACCGTCGACATCGTCGTGGGGACGCATCGCTTGTTGTCAGAGGACGTCCGTTTCGCGGGTCTCGGCCTGCTCGTCATCGATGAGGAGCAGCGTTTCGGTGTGACGGCCAAGGACAAGGTAAAGGCTCTGCGGTCGTCCGTCGACGTCATGACGCTGACGGCGACACCGATACCGCGAACTCTCGAGATGGCGCTGACGGGCATCCGCGACGTGAGCCACATTCGGACCGCTCCCGAAGATCGCCATCCGATCCTGACATACGTTGGACCGTTCGACGAACAGGCCGTCTCCGCCGCCATCCGCCGGGAGATGCTGCGAGAAGGGCAGGTCTTCTACGTTCACAACCGCGTCCAGTCGATCGACCATGCGGTGGCCCGGCTGCGGGATCTGGTGCCGGATGCGCGATACGCGATTGCCCACGGCCAGATGAGCGAGGGTCAACTCGAGCAGGTGATGTACGACTTCTGGAACCGGGAGTACGACGTCCTCGTCGCTACGACCATCATCGAGTCGGGCCTCGATCTGCCTCAGGTCAACACGCTGATCGTCGAGCGGGCGGACCGCCTCGGTCTCGCCCAGCTCTATCAGTTGCGGGGGCGTGTCGGACGGTCGAACCAGCGAGCATATGCCTACCTCTTCCATCCGCCGGAGGAGAGAGTCGGTGACGATGCCTACAGACGCCTCGAGGCGATCGGTGAGTTCTCCGATCTCGGCTCCGGATTCCAGCTCGCGATGCGAGACCTCGAGATCCGCGGAGCGGGCAGTATCTTGTCCGAAACACAGTCAGGGCATATTGCAGCGGTTGGCTTCGATCTCTACACCAAACTCGTGGCCGAAGCCGTTGACGAGTTGAAGGGTTCCGAGGCGGAACCCGAACCTCCCGACATCCGGATCGACCTGCCCGTCGACGCCCACCTCGGCGAGGCATTTGTACCCGGTTCGAACACGCGTCTCGAGGCGTACCGGCGACTTGCGGCAACGACGACACCCGCTGAGGTCGAAGACGTCAGGACCGAGTGGGGAGACCGCTTTGGCGCACTTCCGTCGGAAGCCGCTTCGTTGATCGACGTCGCCCACCTGCGGGTCGAAGCTCTGAGAATCGGCATCGAAGAGGTCGTGAAAGTGCGTAACGAGGTTCGCATCGCGCCCGTCACCCTCAAGGCATCGCAGGAGGTCCGGCTCACCCGGGTGATGCGCGGAGCCGTGCTTCGCGGCGACGATCTGTTTATTCCCATTCCCCGAAAGGGCCTCGTCGAAGCGCTTACCGAGTTCCTCCGTACAATGTGGCCGGACGACGGCTCCTCTGTTTCAACTGTTCCGGTGGGTGTTTGATGCGGGTTCGACTTGTGACTGCTCTGTTGGCCGGCGCGCTGGTCATCGCTGCGTGCGCGAACGACCCGTCCGTCGTTGCATCGGTCAACGGCTCGGATATCGAGTCCTCTGAGGTTGTCCAATTGCGCGATTCGTTCTCCGAGGGTGTCACGTTGTCTGGCGAGGAGTTCCGTGTCGATCTCGCCCCCGTCATCTATCTCGAGATCAACGTGCAGGCTGCCGCGGACGAGTGGGGCATCGATATCGCTACGGACGAGCAGATCGATGCGAAGCTGGCGAACCCTTCGCCCCAGGAGGCAAGTCTGTTCGAGCAGATCCTCACAATCGACGATCGCAATGAGGCCACCGTGCGGCTCGTCGCGGCCCAGATCATCGCCCGCGAGGAAGTATCCAAGCTGCTCTTCGCCGACGAAACGTTTCTGAAGGACTTCTGGGAGTCGAACCGCAGCGATCTCTTTCAGGTGTGCGTACGGCACATCCTCGTCGAGACCGAGGAGGACGCGATCACGGCCAAGACCGTCGTCGACTCCAGAGAAAGCTTCGACAGGCTTGCCCTCGAGCTGAGCCGGGACACCGCGAGCGCGACCCAAGGCGGATTGCTGAGCTGTCCCGCTCCGGCCGGCGCCTATGTGCCCGAATTCGCGGAGGTAGCGATGACGGCAGAGATCGGCATTGTTTCCGAGCCCTTCGAGACCCAATTCGGCTGGCACATCTTGATCGTCGAAGAGCGAACCGGGCCGGAGTCGCTTGAGGCCTTGCTTGCCGATCCGTTGGCATTCCTTCCCCTCGAATCGCCCATTGCCGGAGAGCAATACTCCTTCTGGTTCGAGGCGGCGGTCGCAGCAGCGGACGTTGAGGTCAGGTCGCAGGTCGGGGTATGGGACCCCTCCAGCGAGGGCATTCTCCCGCCCCCGTGACCACCAGCCCGGGCCTCGCCATCGTCGGTTTGGGACCAGCCGGCCTCGACCGCGTCGGCCGTGCAGCAGAAGCGCTCGTGATGGACGAACGACGCTCTGTCGTCGTGAGAACGTCGCGTCACCCCGCTGCGGCGGAGTTAGCCGAATCTCGACCGGTGGTCTTCTGTGATGATCTCTACGACACATACGACGACTTCGACACCGTCTACCAAGCCATCGCCGAGAGAGTGCTCGAGTCCGCGAAGCAGGGACCGACGACCTATGCGGTTCCAGGAAGCGCCGTCGTCGGCGAGAGGGCGGTGGCACTCATTCGTGATGGTGCTGCGGAGATTGATGTCGATCTCGCTGTGATCGCAGGGGAGTCGTTTCTCGACGCAGCGCTCGCCGCGATCGGTGTTGATGCCGTAGCCGACGGTCTGCAGGTAGTTGACGGGCGCGATCTCCCGGATCCTCTTCCACTTCACGTGCCGACGATCGTCTCCCAGCTCGACTCCCCGCTCGTGGCGTCCGACGTCGCCGTCACACTCGGCAAGGTCTTGCCGGACCACCACGAGATCACCGTTCTCGACCGCTTGGGTGCGCCAGACGAACAAATCGAGACCATTTTCCTCCACGATCTCGCCGGCATCGACACGGGAAACCGTGTTTCGCTCTACGTCCCGCCAACGTCTGTGGGATGGATCGGCCTCGTCCACACGAATCGCCTGCTGCGAGAGGAATGCCCGTGGGATCGTGAGCAGACACACCACAGCTTGCTCAGCCATCTCATCGAAGAAACCTACGAGACGGTGGATGCCGTCGGCGATCTTCCGGCCGACGCCCCCTTTGGCGAAGCCGACTTCGGTGCGTACGCCGTTGTCGAGGAAGAGCTCGGCGACCTGCTTCTCCAAGTGGTGTTCCACGCGACGCTGGCTCGCGAGTCGGGCGCGTTCGACGTCGAAGAAGTCGCTGAGGGCATCCGGCGCAAGCTCGTCCGCCGCCACCCTCACGTCTTCTCCGACGTCAATGTTCGCGACGCCTCCGAAGTGCTCCACAACTGGGAGGCGATCAAACAAGAGGAGAAGGGCAGAGAGTCGCTGATGGACGACGTGCCGCGAGCGCTCCCCGGTGTTCCGCGAGCCGAGAAGCTGCAACGTCGAGCCGCCAGTGTTGGGTTCGACTGGGACGGTCCCGAACCCGTATACGGAAAGGTGGAGGAGGAGCTCGCCGAACTCGCCGAAGCTGCGGACGCCGACGCCCGCACTGACGAGTTGGGTGATCTCCTCTTCGCCGTCGTGAACCTAGCGCGTCACCTCGCCGTGGATCCCGAGATTGCCCTCGCCCGCGCCAATGATCGATTCAGCGAGCGGTTCCGCGCCATGGAGCAGCTCGTAAG
>JAUVPA010000127.1 GCA_030598905.1 Acidimicrobiia bacterium | reverse complement strand
TGGCCCAACCCGTCTGTCGGTGATACAGCCACGACCTCGGAACCATCGAAGGAAACAGACGGCTCGACCCTGGAGACGACCAGAGCGAGCGACTCGGCGAGGCGCTCCTCGGCGCCACCGTCACCGATCCCGATCGTCTCAAGAGCCCGGTCGAGCCCATACAGCAAATCCCCGGGCTTGGCACCGTCGGCGGCATAGGCCATGCCGCCCGGCAGCATTACCAGCACAACCAAGGCCGCGACCGCCATGGCTACTCGCGACACCAGCCGTGCCGGCCAATCCTGGGCAAGGGGCTCGCGTTCCCTGGCATATAGCTCGACCAGGGTCAGCCTCGACTCTTCGACCGCCGCGACGAAGAGGTGCGAGAAGTCGCGCTCAAGGTCGGGTACGGCGATGTCTTTGACGGCGCTGAGAGCGTCGGCGATGTCGTCGAAGCCATCATCGAGTTCGACCGCGCCGCTCAAGAGCATCTCCGCCAATGTCTCAGTCAACGACGGCGCGGCCATCCAATACCCCCTACGACTATCATCGGCGACAACGCCACCCATACTTGAGCCGGCCCACGCGCCTGTATCGACGCGTAGCTCGCCGTTGTTCTGTGCGCCTCCAGCAGTCGAAGCGGGCGCCGGTAAACCACGAGCGCACAGGGTCTTTCGGCTCCACGAGGGGCTTGATCGCTATCTCTCGAGGCGGCCGACCGACATCCAATACGCCGAGTCCTGGAAGTAGATGAAGAAGATGAGGTCACCCGGCTGCCGTCAGGCCACTCTCAGCGCACATCCGGCTGCTACGCCGACCGTCGTCGGCAGGGGGTAGCGGCGAGCAAGTCAGTCAACGACCGCGGTCGCCTGGATCTCGACGAGGTACCGGGGGTCGGCTAGTCGGGTGACCCCGACCAGCGTCGAAGTCGGGAGTGCGTCGCCGAAGAACGCCACGACTTCCTGGTGACCCTCGGCGAGGTAGCTGTCGACATCAGTCGCAAAGATGTTGATCCTGACAACGTCCTGTGGTTGAGCGCCGACGGCGCCGAGTGAGCGGCCGATGTTCTCCATGGTCGTCCGCACCTGACCGCGCATGTCTCCGTCTGCGACCAGATTGCGATCGCCGTCGAGGGACACCGTCCCGGCGACATGCACCTGCCGGGAGCCGGTTGCAGTGACCACCTGCGTGTAGAAGCCTCCGAATGGCTCGTAGACGTCTGACGGGTTGATGCGCTCGGTCGCCACGGTTGGCTCCTCTCATCGCGTCGGGCGCTCGACTGCCGCCCGCCGCTGTCGACTACATGGTTCTCGAGCTTAGGGCGACCACGAAGGAGCCTATGACGGTGTTCATCAGCTGAACCAGTGATCAACTCCGTCAAAGTTTTCGTCTGCTCTGGGCGGAGTTGGAGGGAAGGTGTGTTGCCATGAGAGAGCTGGCGGCCGCTCCGAGTGCCGGTTCCCGGGCGCTCGCTCGGTGTCGGACGGGCTGTGGAGGCTAAGTGATCTGTGCGGACTCGGGCGGCGATGAGACTGCGTTCGAGGTGGGACGGTGCGTCGGCGGGTGGCGCAGGCATCCCGAGCTGCGTGAAACGACCTTGACACCATAAGCGTCCTGGGCGTATGGTTCGGTCGACCGACCGATATTCGGAGAGGAGGTTGCCGTGAAGTCGTCGAAGCGGCTCAACTCCGAGACCAAGTCTCACATCTTGGATGCCGCAAAGGCGTCGCTGCTCGACCACGGCTATGCGGGACTGTCGACGCGGAAGGTGGCCGCCGTCGCCCAAGTACCTCTCAGCCAGATCCACTATCACTTCGGGTCGAAGCGGAACATGATCCTTGAGCTGCTCGAGACGGAGAATCGCCGCCTTCTGGAACGGCAAGCCGAGATGTTCGAAGGCGATGCGCCGCTGTGGAAGCAGTGGGAGGAGGCCTGTGACTACCTCGAGGAAGATCTGGGGTCGGGCTACGTGCGGGTGCTGAATGAGATGATCGCCGCCGGCTGGTCCGATGAAGAGATCGCTGTCGCTGTGCGACAGCAGGTCCGTGGCTGGTTCGATCTGCTCGCATCGGTAGCGGCCAGGGTGCAGCATCGCTTCGGTGGGTTTGGACCGTTCACGGCCCAGGAGGTGGCCGCTTTGGCCGGCCTGCCCTTCTTGGGAGCCGAGATGGTGATTCTCCTTGGGATTCCCGAGGAGGCACTGCCGGCCCGATCGGCGTTGCGCAAGGTGGCCCTGGTGATCCGGGCAATGGAAGATCGGGACATGTGACGATGCGGGCTCGATATCCCGACGCCGACGGCTACGTCGATCGCGACGGCGTGAAGATCTACTACGAGGTCTATGAGAACGATGCTCCGACCGTTCTGCTGATGCCGACGTGGTCGTTGCTGCATTCCCGGCATTGGAAGATGCAGATCCCCTACCTTTCGCGTCACTACCGGGTGGTGACGTTCGACGGACGCGGCAACGGCAAGTCCGACCGTCCAACGGAACCCGGCGATCACGATCTCGATCAGTATCTCGCCGACACGATCGCCGTCATGGATGAGACCGACACGCAGAGCGCCGTCTTTTCCGGCGTGTCTTTCGGCGGGTACCTCTGCGTCCACTTCGCCTCTCGCTTTCCAGACCGCACGATCGGCGTCGTTGCCTTCGGTCCCGACACCGCGCTGTCCTCGATCTATCCCGAGCTCACGTACCCGTCGCGCACCGAATATCCCTGGGATGAGGAACTCGACACCACCGAGGGTTGGGCCAAAGAAAACAAGTACCACTGGCTGCTTGGACTACCCCGACTATGTCGACTTCTTCATCCGGCAGATCTTCAGCGAGCCTCATTCCACGAAACCCATCGAAGACGCGGTGGGTTGGGCTCTCGAGACGGATGCCGAGGTTCTGATAGCCACCGAGCTGGCCGAACTGGTCGACGGTGAAGAAGCGCTGGCCGCCTACCGCAAGATCGATTGCCCGGTGCTGGTGATCCACGGTGCCGACGATCACCTCATCCCGCAGGCGGCCGGTGCCAAGCTCGCCGAGGTGACGGGGGGCGAGTTGGTGACCATCGACGGTGGCGGCCACCTCGTCCCGGGCCGCGATCCGGTGAAGGCGAATCTGCTCATCAAGGGGTTCGTCGACCGGGTGACTGGAGCACCACCTCCGTCGCACCTGTGGACCCGAGGCCTCGCCCGCCGCAAACGGGCGCTCTACATCTCGTCCCCGATCGGGCTTGGACACGCCCGACGGGATGTCGCGATCGCCGAGGAGCTCCGTGAGCTCCGTCCCGACCTGGAAATCGACTGGCTGGCCCAGCACCCGGTGACCCGGGTCCTCGAGGACGCCGGTGAGCGCATCCACCCTGCAAGTGGACACCTCGCCAGCGAGTCCTCACATATCGAATCCGAGCAGGGGGAACACGACCTGAACTGCTTCCAGGCGTTGCGACGAATGGATGAGATCATCCTCGCCAACTTCATGGTGTTCCAAGAGGCCGTCGACGAGGGCCTCTACGACCTTGTAATCGGAGACGAGGCGTGGGACATCGACTACTACTGGCACGAGAACCCGGAACTGAAGCGATGCCCCAATGTCTGGATGACCGACTTCGTCGGATACCTCCCAATGGAAGACGGGTTCGACGACGAGGCGTTCCTTACTGCGGACTACAACGCCGAGATGATCGAGCACGTCGCCCGCTTCCCCGGTGTTCGCGACCAGGCGATATTCGTCGGCAACCCTGAGGACATCGTGCCCGACTCCTTCGGACCGGATCTGCCCCTCATTCGCGACTGGACCGAGGACAATTTCACGTTCTCCGGATATGTGACCGGGTTCACTCCTCCCGATCCAGAGGCTGTTGCCGCGATGCGCTCCGACCTCGGATATGAAGATGACGACCAGGTGTGTGTCGTCACGATCGGCGGTTCCGGTGTGGGCCGCGACCTGCTCGGGCGTGTGATCGCCGCCTATCCCGAGGCGAAGCGAAAGGTGCCGGGACTCAGGATGGTCGTCGTGGCCGGCCCCCGTATCGATCCCGACTCGCTGCCGTCGCACGAAGGCCTCGAGGTTCATGGATATGTCGACCGGCTCTACCGGCACCTCAGCGTCTGCGATCTCGCCGTCGTCCAGGCGGGGTTGACGACGACCATGGAACTGACCGCAGCGAATCGGCCTTTCCTCTACTTCCCCCTCCGACACCACTTCGAACAGAATCTCCACGTGCGGCACCGTATTGAGCGATACGGAGCCGGAATCCACATGGACTACGCCGCAAGCGCCCCCGACGCCATCGCCGAAGCCATCAGCTCGGCGATCGGGACCGAGGTTCATTACCGCCAAGTGGAGACGGACGGGGCGGCGCGGGCGGCCTCGATCATCGCTCAACTCGTCTAGGAGGTTCCCATGCAACGGTGAGGAAACCGCGTTGTCTCACAATCAGTCGGACGACCGACCGGGACGACCGCAAACCGCAGAGACAGAGAGAAATGCAGGACCTTGGATAGCCGGGAAGCGCGAGGTCCTGCCGTCCGAGATAGGAGACCTGACATGAGTACCACAGTCACCGTGCGCAACGGGATCGACGTCGATCAACTGGTCGGCACGATCGAGGCGATCAAGGACGACCCGAATCTGGGCGTGTTCACCTTTCGAGCTTCTAGCAGCTGGAAAGACGGCACCTACAACAAGGGAGCGATCCACGCGTTCACGCACGCCGGCGCCGAAGACGAGACTCGAGCGACTCCCTTCGTGCTCGAGGGCGACGAGCCGCCGATCCTGTTGGGGAGCAACAAGGGCCCGAACGCAGTCGAGCTGCTACTGCAGGCGCTCGGTTTCTGCTACGCCGTCGGTTACGTCGCCAACGCGGCCGCCCGCGGCATCGAGATCACCCGGATGGAATACGAGATCGAGGGCGACCTCGACGTGCGTCCGTTCCTGGGTATCGACGGGCCCCGGCCCGGGTTCACCGAGATCCGGGCGAAGGGCACGGTGTCGAGTCCCAACGCAACCGAAGAGCAGCTCGTCGAGCTGTACCAGTACGTCCAGGACACCTCGCCGGTGCGCGACTCCCTCGCCCACCCCATCCCCGTCAAGACGACGCTGGAGGTGGTTTGAGGACATGTAGTTAATCGCACCGCGACACCGGTTTGGGGGACATCAACTTCAACTCGCCCAGAACACCCAGTTCTGGAGCTATAACGCACAATTCCAAGAGTGCGCTGTATCGGCACTTATTGAGCGGGCATCGTGGAGTCATTCATGCCTCTGCTGGTGCGTCCCTCCGAGGATCGTTCTGCGACCCTGCGAAAGCAGTGGAGGAGGCCGGGGGGAAGAAGCGCGAGGAACCACCGAAATCAACGACCTCGGGTACCGAATTATGCTTTCTTTCTGCGCGATCCACCGCCGACGGGGCGTCGGCGGTGGGCAGCAGCC
>JAUVPA010000107.1 GCA_030598905.1 Acidimicrobiia bacterium | reverse complement strand
TCTCACACCTCGCGAGCTTCGAGGCGCTTCACGGCGACGACCACCAACGCGACGATGGCCAGAGTTGTGACGATCAGCGCCGGCAGTACATCGAACGATCCTCCGCGAATCAGCAGGTCGATGGCGCCGACCAGAGCGCTCGGAAGCCAATCGGCTATCGGCCGAAAGAGGCTGAGAAGCCCGAGGACGATGAGTGCGCCTATCGATGTCAGGGCTACGGCGACGACGTTGCGAAACAGGGAGGCGAGGAATCCGGTGACTGCCACCGCGAAGACCAGATACCAGGCGTGCAGGCCGACTCCGACGAGGAAGTCGACGAAGTCGAGCCATTCCAGGAGGACGCCCGTCCCGATGTAGGCGATCGCAGCACCAAAGGCGAAGGCGGTCACGGCGGCCACCGCATTGACGACGAAACGAGGGCCGAAAATGTTTCTGACGGTTGCCCACGTGCGAAGAAAGACGGACATCTCCGCATTGGAGTCGAAAGCCAGCGCTGCTGCGGCGACGAAGGCCACGGCGAGCAGACCGAGTTGCTGGGCGTTGCCGACGTATTGGGTGATCCCGTCGGCTGGCGTCATCTGCGGCAGGTCGAGTTCGACGTCCCCGAACTGCTCGAGGATATCCGGCAAGTAGCGTGCGGTCAGCGGGCCGAGAACCCCGAAGAGGCCATACACACCGAAGAGAATCATCCACCGCTTGGTGCGCACGAGTCGGAGCCACTCCAAGCGCCACAGATTCACCGGGTCACCTCGAGGAAGATCTGCTCGAGCGAGGTTGCTTCCGGTACCACAGATACGACCGGGTGTTCCGAGGCGGCGAGTACCTGAATGAGC
Organism: Acidimicrobiia bacterium; assembly: GCA_030598905.1. Taxonomy (GTDB): domain Bacteria; phylum Actinomycetota; class Acidimicrobiia; order Spongiisociales; family UBA5794; genus JAUVPA01. The sequence continues at coordinate 5,358 of JAUVPA010000107.1, read as the reverse complement.
CGTTTCTCCGCGGCGTCGGTGTCGTTCACCTCGACTGCGATGGCACCGCCCGACTCCTCCGTTGCCCGCTCCACCCAAGGCTCACCCCGCAACTTTCTGGCGATCGAACTATGGCCCGACCGCAGCCTCACGATGTAACGATCGGTCGTGTTGCCGTCGAGGAGATCACCGAGCTCCCCCTGGTATACGAGCTCGCCTCGCCGGAGGATCCCAATGGTGTCGCACACCTCTTGTACGTCTTCGAGGATGTGGCTGGAGAAGACGACTGTTGCTCTTCCTCGTAGTTGGGTGACGAGATCGAGCACCTCCCTCCGGCCTGCTGGATCAAGTGCCGCCGCCGGCTCATCGAGTAGGAGCATGTCGGGATCCCCGATCACAGCTGCGGCGAGCCCAAGGCGCTGGAGCATTCCGCGTGAGTAGCCGCGTACCCGACGGTGTGCCGCCTCGGCGAGGCCCGCCTGTTCGAGGATCGCATCCGTTTGTCCCTCGGGAACGTCAGGGTTTGCGAGGTGTCGCGCCAACTCGACGACCTCGCGGGCCGTCAGCCAGGGGTCGAAGCGAGGTGTGTCGGGAAGAACTCCGATCGATTCGACGTCGATGGAGATCGATCCGAGGGTGGCATGGCGCAATCCGGCGAGTAGCCCGAGAAGTGTCGTCTTTCCGGCGCCGTTGGGGCCAACGAGTCCGTACACCGCACCGGTCGGCACATCAATAGCGACATGGTCGAGCGCCATCGTCGTTCCGTACTTCTTGGTGAGGTCGGTTGTGGTGATGGCGGCTTCGGCTCGTCGGTCCATGTCGGCAGCATCCTCGCGGGGACGCCGGGTCTAGGCGAGCCGGGGTCAGCCCTCGATCAGGTCCGTTCCGGGACGGTACGTCGACCAGGCGAACCAGAAAGTGTCGAGGTGATCGAGCCGCGTCAGGCGAGTGCCAACAAGTGAACCGGCAGTGGCCTCTCCGGTGACATTCCAGGTGCTTCGGGTCTCCAGATCGAGGAATTCGCCGGCAACCACCTCGAAAGTGAGCAACTGCCCATCGACGGCGGGATCGAACACTCCTACGCTGCCAACATCGAATCCTTCTGAGATCTCGAAGCCGTCGAGCGCAGATGCCTGGCCCGACTTCCACAGGATGACGATCGGAACTTCGCCGATCGTCGTGTTCGTCGCCTTGGCTTCGCCGTCGCTGAGGAATTCGAGGGAGAAGGCGGTTGACACTTCGTCGATCGTGACTCCGACGACTCGCTGCTTGGCCTTGGCCCGATCATCCAGCGTGCCACGGAAGAGGAACGGGTTGCTGTCGGGGTTGTCGTATCCGGTGTACGGGTTTCGGCCGTAGTCGCGGCGGAATCCCAGATTCTCGAAGTCGAGCACCTGACCCGTCGGATATGTCGAGCGGAACTCATCCCAAGCCAGCAGCGGCGATGGAATCGATTCCAGTTGCGTACCGGTGAGAACTCCGACAACGGCTCTGCCGTCGAAGTGCGTCCACAGAGACTGGGTTGCTCGGTCGTACATGACGAGAGCGGAGGCAAACAACCGGCCGGAGGTGCCGAAAGTTGTTTCCACCCCGTTGATCTCACGTCGGTAGCTGACGGCCGAGTTGCAGAGCGGGCAATACGTTACAGACACGGGAACCCCGCCGACCGTGTCGTTGACGATCTCATGCCAGATCATGGCTCGCACCGGGTACGCCCTGGCGTCGCCGTTGATCTCGAGGGCGACGACCGGCTCGTTGGGATCGATGATGTCGAGATTGTCGATGACGTCGACGAAGACCGGGCTGTCAATGGGAGGTATGCCGTCGGGTGGCGGTCCGCCGGAGATGATCTCATCGATTGGGACCAGCGGGTCGGGGAATTCCGGTGAGCCGGGATCGGAGAGCGCCGACGGGCCATCGGGCAAGGTACCTGCGGCGGGAAGCGCTTCTGCCATGGTGGTCGTGGTCACGGTAGTTGACGATGATGCCTCGTGATCGCTGTCATTCCCCACATCACTTCCAGCGGCACCACATGCTGCGAGTATCAAGGATCCTGCGGCGATCACGAGGAGCCAGGTCGGTTTGTGTCCGTCGCGGCGGTGCGTCTTCATGACCGCGATAACGTCGGAGCGCGCGGCGGGGCGGCCGGACTGTCCAATCGTAGACATTGGCCGCGGACAGGGTGAGAAGGCAGCGTTGCTTGGACCGTGGAGACGGCGACTCTCGCCCAAGAGACTCCGGTTCGCGCTCTTGGATGGGCGACGGCCCTCGGCTTGTTGTGGATCGTCATCGCAGCCATCCGTCCCGATGCGACATTCCATCTGGCACCCATTCTCATCGCCGGCACGCCCTCTGTGCTGCTGGCATTCGAGGACGCCGGGCCACTGCGGCCTCTGGTGGTGATCGGCACCGGGTTTGGTGGATTCCTCCTGGCGGTCGGGGCCGCTTTGGCTGTTGTTGCCATGGGCAACATGGATGGGCCGGCCTTCGGCAGTTTCTCGGGCCCTCTCATGGAAGCCATCGTATTCGCAGGTGTGGGGGCTGTGGCGGCAACGCTGTTCGCCGCCCTCCGGCGACGCTGATCAACTGGCGGTCGCCACAGTGAGGGCGGCACGATCGCTCACCCTGATTACCCGGTACCCGGTCTCGAGCGCTCCCTCTCGCCTGAGCTCTGACAGTGCTTGGTTCACGGACTGCCTGCTCGCCCCGAGCAGGTTGGCCAGGCTGGTCTGGGAGAGATGGAGCTCGCCGTAGCGGTCGGCTTCGTCGAGGACGAGTTCGGCGACCTGCTGCCTGACGGTGCGATGCATCAGACGCAACACCCGGCGTTGTGTTGCCTCGAGTTGGTTGAGACCCGCCACGAGCCACCGCATGGCGATCACGGGATGTTGTATGAGGAGTGGGAGGAGACGCGCTCTCTCGAGCCTGAATGCGGTCACCGGCCCAATGGCCTGGGCACTCGAGATGTAGGGCCTGGCCTGGAATAGTGCGATATCGCCGATCACGGCGCCGGAGCCAACACGCCCCACCACCATGCGGCCCCCCTGGCCCCGGGTGCGATACAGCTCCACGTCTCCGTCGCGAATCACGTAGGCCGCGTCGGAGTCGGCACCCTCCTTGAAGAGATGGGTTCCCGGGTACTTCTCGACATACTCCCCGGCGTCTCCGAGGGCTTCGAGATCGGATGTCGTCAACGGCAAGTAATCCGTCCGGCCGAAGGAACGGGCGAGCCAGGCAAAGTGTTGTTGTTCAGCGGCGTCCATGCCGTCGACAACGTCGTCACATTGACATTTCTTCCCGCTCGGCTCCCGACGCCCTTCTTTCACCCGGCTCCAGAGGCAAGACGTGCGGCAAGCGGAGATCGACGCAGGATGATCATGGCGACAACGCCGAGGGCGGGGCCGAGCGCGAGCCAGGGAAACGCCCACTGCCATCCGGCGGCCTCGGCGATCACCGGTACCCCCCGGATCGTGACGAGGGTCAGCAGGAAGCCGAGCCCCGTTTGCAGCACGAGGGCTGTGCCGCGGTTCACGTCCGTAGCCGTCTCGGTGACCATTGCGCTGAATTGAGCCGAGTCGGCAACCACGGCGAACCCCCACAACAGGAACAGTGCCACGACAACGATGGGATGCGCTCCAAAGACAAGAGGGGTGGCAACAGCGCAGGTCCCGGACACGACCAATGAGGCACCGGCCACCGTGGTTCTGCCGAACCGATCTGCTGCAATTCCGGCGAGCCACGCACCGAGGCCGCCGACCGCGATGACGGCGAAGGTCGCAGTGGAAACCCAGTCCGTCCCGTACCCAGCGGCCACGGCAGACGCGGCAAGAAAAGCCGCAGTCCACGTCCACATGGCGTACAGCTCCCACATGTGGCCCAGGTAGCCATAGGTGGAGAGCCGTACGCCCCGGTTGCGGACGACCGATCCGATGTGATGCATGGAGAAGGCAGCGCGAGGCACCTCATGCGGGCCGTCGGAGACCTTGAGCCACAGGATCCAGCCGCCGGCCGCTGCCAGCACCGAGGCAGCGAGGATCACTCCGCGCCATTCGAAACCTATTCCGCGAATGAGGTGGGGCGCCGCCGATCCGACAGTTAGTGCTCCGACGAGCACGCCGAGAGCCATTCCCCTTCCCCGAACGAACCAGCCACTGATGGCCTTCAGGCCGGATGGATAAACGCCGGCGAGAGCAACGCCCGTCACGAAGCGCAGCACGAACGCCGCCCAGACGGTTTCGGCGCCGACAAAGAGGAGCGCGAGATTGGCAAGAGCAGCGACGTGCGCCGCGACGATGAACAGGAATCGTGCAGGCACCGAGTCGGCGAGGCCGATGGCGGCAAAGGCAACTGCACCGGCGACAAATCCGAGTTGGACCGTCAGCGTCAGCCACGCGACTTGGCTCGAATCGAGGCGCCAGTCGACCGCTACCTGAGGTGCCACGGCCGACGCCGAGAACCACAGTGTGAGGACGAGGAACTGACTGAAAGCGATCCACGCAAGAGCCGTCGCCGGGCGCACAGTGCGCTCGACGCTAGCGACCACGCGGCCCGGTTGTCTCGCGGCTTGTCTCGCGGCTTGTCTCGCGACGCCGTCCGAGTACCAAGACACCGATGCCGATCGTGAGAACGAGGCCGACACCCCAGAGCAGCGGGTTGTCGCCGATCAGCTCAGATGCCTTCTGGGAGAGTGTTTCGACGAATTGGAAGGCACCTGCGTTGCCGAGGGCACCGGCTCCCGAGGCGATGTTGGTGCCCCAGAACCACACGATGTACACACCGGCGAGGACGAGAATCCCTCCGGCGATACGGTTGATGTATCGAGCAGACCCCCGCAGCCGTGCCACGAGCGTCTGCTTGCCGAGAGCGAGAGCAATGGTGACGCCGACGAGGACCAGCGACATTCCCAAGCCGTAGGCGACAAACGTCGCGATGCCGGAGACGAAGCTGCCTCGGGTCACTTGTGCGGCGACAACGGTGAGGAACACAGGCAACGTGCACGAAAGCGATGCCACGGCGTACGACACGCCGAAAGCAAAGACGGATCCATATCCCCGATCCCGAGAGGCCCGTTTCGCCTTGGGGAGGCCCACCGTCATCTGATAACCAAAGAGCATCGCGATGCCGAGGACCGTGATGCCGAGTCCTACGATCAGCGCAATCCAGGGTATGAAGTCGATAACGAGCCGGAAACCTGCCGTGATCAACAGGCCGGCGAGACCGAACACGATGAGGAATCCGGCAGAAACCACAGCACCCACCGTCAGGGCCGTGCGTAGAGCACCGCCCTGCGATTCGTCGCCGTTGTCGAGACCCATGAAGTAGGACAGGTACGCAGGGAGCATGGCGAACCCGCAGGGGTTCACCGTTGCTACCAGGCCG
>JAUVPA010000174.1 GCA_030598905.1 Acidimicrobiia bacterium | reverse complement strand
GACCGGGACCAGGCGTGGCGAGACTTCGCCGGGTGGAGGGTGAATTACGACACGGTTCTCTTGTTGCTCGCTGAGATGGTGCACGCACCGTATGCGCCGTGGACTAATGATCGTTCGCCACCCGATCACCATCGGCACAAGGCTGCCTGGTTGTGGCAGCCTCGAGGACGGCGTCGGGGCTCACGTCAGGCATAATCCTTCGTGTTGGACAACGGAGGGCCTGGTGACGACAGCACAGCCGTACGGTTCGCTACGCGAACGGTTGCGCGGGATTCCCGGTGTTGTGATGCTCATCGGAGCACCGGACACCGGCAAGACGACGCTGGCCCGACTCCTCCTGAACGACGCTGTCGAGTCCGGCATGACCGGAGCGTTCGTCGACGGCGACGTCGCGGCTGCAACCGTCGGTCCTCCGACGTGTGTCGGCCTGAAGTGGGTGAAGTCCGAAGAGGACTTCGCAGATCTTGGACAAGCGGATGAGCTCCGCTTTGTGGGCTCCACAGAGCCACAGGGTGTGGTGTTGCCCCATGTCGTTGCTGCCGCCTCTCTGATCGATGTAGCTCGCGGCAGTGCGGAGTTCATCGTTTTGGACACCACGGGTGTCGTGAGCGGCGTTGTGGGCCAGACCCTGAAGTACCACTTGATGGAGCTGTGCCAGCCGTCGCTTGTCGTCGCGCTGCACCGCGGCGAAGAGCTGGAACCGATTGTGGGGATGTTGCGGCGTTTTCTTTCTGCGCGGGTCGCGATGGCGGAACCCCTGCCCGAGCTCGTGCCGCTGTCACCCGTCGAGCGATTCGAATCGCGTCAAGCCGCCTTCGCCGATGCTCTGTCCGAGCCGATGCAGCGGTGGCGGGTGCAGACGACCGTCTTCGCTCCCACGCTCCCTGAGGAGTTCGATCGGTCGCGGCTCGAAGCCATGCTTGTTGGTGTCCTCGACGACCACGGCCGCTGTCTCGGCCTCGGTGTCCTCGAAGTCAACGAAGGTGTTGTCAAGGTCGTCACCTCCCACGGCGAAGCGATGCGCGGCCTCCGCTTGGGTTCCATGCGCGTCGACCTCGAGACGTTCGAGACGCAGCGGGTCCGTCTGCGGCAATTGATCTTCGGGGTGTGACACCCTCGTTCGTGCGTAAATGCACGGCGTAATACGCCGTGCATTTACGCAAGAACAGAGCGGTCTCTCGACATGACCGCTAGAGCTGCATTCAAACCGCGCACGCTCATGATCCGCCTGCCCGGTTGAATGGCCGGCGTGGGGTCGGTGACGTCGAAGCCGAGGCCTCGCCATCGCAGAGCGACGACTTCCAGCGCATCGTCCGTGGCGAGGGCCACGCCGTAGAGCGAAGGGCCGCGCACGGGCGACTCGATCACTTCGAGCAGAGGCCCAGCGCGGAAGAACGCCGTCGGCCTGCCCTTGACCTCCATGGCCAGCCGGGCCTCGAGACCGACCGCTTTCAGGGATTCCGTCGCCTCTTCGATGTCGGGAACGAGGAGGACGACGTGATCGGTGACCCAGCCCGAGACGGTGTCGCCGCGAATCAGTTCACAGGTGGGGATGTCGAGATCTGGTGCCTTCCCATCCCACGCCCACGCGGGATCGTCTCCGTCCAGCATCGTCGTTGCGCCGAGGAGGGGGTTGGCGGGAAAGCCGAGGACGGTCCAGGGAATGGGCAGTCGCAGTGTGACGAGGGAAGGCATTCTCAGTGACGCAAGGCCCGAGGAACCTCTGCAGTTGCTCCCCGCACTTCCCCGAACGAGGTTTGGCTGCGTCGGCACCTCGGGCCTTGCTTCGACTGAAGATACGAAGAGCGGCGCTCCTGTTCAACCGTCGCAATAGGCGAGGTTTTCGCGTTCTGGGGTGAGTCGCGAAACACAGCTGTGCTCAGTTGAGGGCAAATCGGCCACAGAAGGTGTAGTTCTCCACATATCCACAACGATCCACAGCGGGTTGTGCACAAGGCCATGTCGACAAGTTTCTCTGTGCGATTTTTCGCGCCGTTACCGGCCGTACGCCGCCACGATCCCGTCGTAGAGTTCGAGGAGTCGATTGGCGGTAGCCGGCCAGGAGAACCGCTTGGCCCAGGCGGAGGCACCCTCGCCGAGCCGGGCCGCCCAATCGGGGTGGTTGAGCACGGCGGTGAGGGCAGCGGCGAATGAGGCCGGCTCGAATCCGCTCACCAGGATGCCCGCTTCGCTGTCGGCGACAACGGAGGGCAAACCTCCGACGCGAGATGCGACGACCGGGAGGCCACATGCTTGCGCTTCCGCGGCGACCAAGCCGAAGGTCTCCGATCGTGACGGCATGACGAGGACATCCGCGGCGCGGTAGTACGCGGCCAGATCCTCATGGGGCACCGGGTCGACGAATCGCACCCTCTCGGCTATGCCGAGATCGGAGGCGAGAGCTCGCAGAGCGTCGAACTCGGCAGACCCGTCTGGCCCGCTCGGGCCGCCGACGAATATCAGGATCGGTGGGCCGTCCCCCGCAGCGAGCACGGTCGGGACCATGGAGAGGGCGCGTATGGCGATGTCCGGTCCCTTTAGCGCCTGGATCCGTCCCACCGACAGGATGATGGGCTCGGAACCGAGGCCGAGTTCCTCGCGAGCTTCCATGCGGTCGCCGGGGAAGAACAGCTTGTGGTCGATCCCCGGTGGCGACACACAAAGCCGTTCGGGGCTTGCTCCGTAGTGTTCCAGCAGTTCGTCGAACTCGAACGGTGTCGACGAGATGACGCAGTCCGACTGCTCAACGACCTCGTCTTCTGTACGGATGCGCATACTGCTCGCCTGGGGCTCGTCATCGCGTCGAGCGAGGTCTTTCACGCGACCGAGCGTGTGGAACGAGTTGGCGAGAGGGATCCCAAGCGCCTCTTTGACGATCACTCCTGCCCAGCCACTGACCCAGTAGTGGCTGTGCACCACGTCGAATCGATGATGGTTGGCGTCGGCCCATGTGACGACCTCTCGGCCGAATGCCCCGGCATGGTCCGGCGTGGCGGCGACGGGAATGGGTTCGGCTGGGCCTGCCTCCAGGTGGACGACTCGATATCCCGGCTCCACGACGAGCTCGTTTCGTATGTGCTCCTGGGTGAGGCGTGTGAACACCACCACGTCAACTCCGCGACGTGCCATCGTCTTGGCGAGTTCATCGATGTAGACATTCATCCCGCCGGCATCACCCGTGCCGGGACGCAACAGCGGACATGTGTGAAGAGCGAGGTAGGCAACAGAGTGGATCACGGGATCTGTCCCTCCAGGACGAAGAGCGGTCTGGCCCGGGCGCCGAGTCGGTACTTGTACGCCTCGCCCCCCTTCAAAAAGTCGAAGGCTGTCGTCCCTCGTTCGATCTGAGCCTCGATGACCATCGACAGCAGCACCGCTCCCGGTGACGTGCTCACATGACCGGTGTCGTACGCCGAGTTGTAGAGGTAGTACGTCGATTCCGTCTCCCAGGCGACGAGGGCGGCTGCGGCGTGTCCAGACGCTGTGAGGACGTCGACAACGGCTTCGGTATTGACGACGAGCGATCGGAAGAAGGCTTCGAGTGTTTCGGTCATGAACCGGCCCTTGTCGCCCGGTGCGGAGCGATGCATCGAGACGAACGCGTCCAGACCGGCATCGTTCGACCATCGCTCGACCACGAGAGGGCCAAGCTCAACGTGAGCCTTGCGCCGTTTCCGCCGCACCTCGTGTCGCTCCTTCTTGCCGAGATTGGCGAGCCAGTCGTCATACGACACGGGGAGATCGAGGACGGCGGCGCTTGTGTGCTCGGCCGGCTCGGTGGGAGCGCCGCCATCGGCGAGCCCCTTGGCGATGTCCTCTGCCGCTTCGAAAGGGAGGCTGTCGAACGAGAAGCGCCG
>JAUVPA010000191.1 GCA_030598905.1 Acidimicrobiia bacterium | reverse complement strand
TGAAACCCGCAAGCCAGACCGCCTTTTTGACCGAGGCCATGGTGCGACAAATCATGGCCTCCGGCCTGCTGCCCTTGGGCGCGCTCCAGCTCGTTTGCGGCAGCGCCGGCGACCTGCTCGACCACCTGACGGGTCAAGATGTTGTTGCCTTCACGGGCTCCGCGTCGACGGCACGAAAACTCAAGACCCATCCGACGATCGTGCAGAATGCCGTCCGCTTCAACACCGAAGCCGACTCGCTGAACGCGGCGATCCTGGCACCTTCGGCGGCTCCGGGAACCGCCGAGTTCGATCTGTTCGTCGGCGAGGTCGTCAACGAGATGACGTCGAAGGCGGGCCAGAAGTGCACCGCAATCCGTCGAGTGCTGGTCCCCGAGAATGCGGCGGACGCGGCGACGGAAGCGCTCGTCCATGCACTGAGCGAGGTGCGCGTGGGCGATCCGGCCGACAGCGAGACGAAGATGGGTGCTCTTGCCAGCCTCGAGCAGCGCGACGAGGTGCAACGCGCCATCGCCAAGCTCCAAACCGCTGCCGTCCCGGTCTTCAACACGGCCGAGTTCATCGGAGTCGACGCTGAGGCCGGGGCGTTCTGTTCACCCACCCTGTTGCGAGCCGAAGACGCCACGGCCGCGGTGATCCACACGACCGAGGCGTTCGGTCCCGTCAGCACGATGCTGACATATTCGGGCATCGATGATGCCATTGCCCTTGCCGCGATGGGGGAGGGGAGCCTCGTCGCTTCGATCTACGCTCCCGACACCGACGAGGCCCGAGATCTCACCCTCGGCATCGCTTCTCACCATGGGCGGGTCCACGTCGTGGACGAAACGAGTGGCGCTACGACGACTGGTCACGGATCGCCGCTTCCGCACCTCGTTCATGGTGGTCCGGGGCGAGCCGGTGGGGGAGAGGAGATGGGTGGCATCCGAGGCGTCATGCACTACATGCAGCGCACCGCGGTCCAGGGCTCTCCGGACAAGCTGACGGCGATCACCGGCCGCTACATGCCCGGTGCTAGCCGCAAGACCGAGAAGGGTCATCCGTTCAAACTCTTCTTCGAGGACCTCGATGTGGGCGACAGCGTCGAGACCGCAGAGCGGACCGTGACTCTCGAGGACATCGAAGCATTTGCCAGGCTCACCGGCGACACTTTCTATGCACACATGGACGATGAAGCAGCGAAGGCCAACCCGATCTTCGATGGGAGGGTCGCCCACGGCTACTTCGTGGTCGGTGCCGCAGCCGGTCTTTTCGTGTGGCCGGATCCGGGTCCGGTCCTGGCGAACTACGGGTTGGAGAGGCTTCGGTTTGCGGAGCCGACCTATCCCGGCGACACCCTCAAGGTGCTGTTGACGTGCAAGCAGAAGACCTTGCGTCGCGGAATGGGCTACGGCGAAGTGGCGTGGGATACCCAAGTCGTCAACCAGGACGGAACGGTTGTCGCCGCCTACGACGTGCTGACTCTCGTCGAGACGAGAGACCCCGCCAATCGGCCAGACGCCGGGTGATCACATTCACTCGTCGTCGGGGGAATACCACTTGGACACCTTGATGCCGGGGTGTTCGAAGTAGAACTGGACCTCGGTGTGGTCGACATCGATGGTGCCCTCGAAGGGCCCGTATTTCTTGCGCATCCTCTCGCCGATGCGGCGGCGTTCGGCAGGATCATCGAGGCGCTGCACCGTACCCTGGAAGGAGTCGTCTCCGACATGGAAGACGAGGCGCCGGTTTGCCAGGACGTTGGCGTACCAATCCGAGTGTGGGCAGTCCCCACAGATGAAGTAGGTGACACCGTCTTCCACGTAGAACCACATGTTCACGGTGTGGCTCCGACCCGTCCGGCGTCCCGTGGTTGTGATAGAGCCGATCTTCACGTCGGTGTGGTTATCCGGAAACGGCATCGACACCAACCTATCGGATCGCAGGCGCCCGAATGCTGCTGGGCGTGATGGTCCTTGACCCTCCGAAGACATCGACACCATCGGCGGAGAGGGGAGACATCGGCGGCAAGGCTCATCGACGCGCCCGGAGCCCAGAAAACGCCTACGAAGGCTCTAGAACAGTCTCCTGAGGCGCGTCGACGCCGATGCGGTAGCCAGTGACGGCATTGAAGAAGTGCAGCTTGGCGGTGTCGATGACGACATTCACGCGGTCACCCGGCTGTACCGAGAAATCCGAGCTGATCCGTGCCGTGAACTCGGTCTTGTCGCCGATGGATGCTACGTCGCCGCCGGAATCCGCAAGCAACTCCTCGATGTCAGGCGTGATCACCGGCTTGGCGTTCAACTTGAAGTAGATGAAGGTCTCAGATCCGAGCATCTCAGCGACATCGACATTGGCCTCGATCGTGCGGTCGGGGTCGGCCGCTCCGTCTCGTTCCGCAGCGAAGTTGTTGGGGCGGATGCCGATGACGATCTCGTCGCCCATGGAGTCCTCGATACCGGGGTGCCTGTCCAGCGCGGCCTGATCGACCTTGATCTTGGCGCCGGCGAACTCAGCCCAAACGGTTCCGTTGGACGACTGCAGCGTGCCGTACGCCATGTTCATCGCCGGGCTGCCAATGAAGCCGGCCACGAAGAGGTTCACAGGATTGGCGAAGAGGTCAGTAGGGGCCGCCACTTGTTGCAGGTTGTACGGCCGTTTTGCCGACACCGGGCGCAGGACGGCCACCCGGGTACCGAGCGTCATGGCTTCGACCTGATCGTGCGTGACGTAAACCGTTGTGGAAGCCAGGCGGCTGTGGAGCCTCTCGAGCTCGGTACGCATCTGCACTCGCAGCTTGGCGTCGAGGTTGGAGAGCGGCTCGTCCATGAGGAATGCTTTTGGCTCGCGCACGATGGCCCGGCCCATGGCGACCCGCTGGCGCTGTCCTCCTGACAGCGCTTTGGGCTTGCGCTTGAGGAAGTCGGTGATCTCGAGGATCTCTGCGGCTTCGTTCACTTTCCGAGTGATCTCGCCCTTGGACTCCTTGCGCAGCTTCAGACCGAACGCGATGTTGTTGTACACCGTCATGTGCGGATACAGGGCGTAATTCTGGAACACCATGGCAATGTCGCGGTCTTTCGGTGGAACGTCGTTCACGAGGTTCTCACCGATGTAGATCTTGCCCTCGGTGATTTCTTCGAGTCCGGCGATCATCCGCAGCACAGTTGACTTGCCGCAACCGGACGGGCCGAC
>JAUVPA010000033.1 GCA_030598905.1 Acidimicrobiia bacterium | reverse complement strand
TGCGGCCGGGGAGGGGGGTCACAACCCATGCGGGTGATTGCTGGCGTTGCCAAGGGGCGGAAGCTGAAGGCGCCGTCGTCGGGCACGCGGCCGCTGACCGGGCGGATCAAGGAGGCCCTGTTCAGTTCGCTCGATGAAGCGGTGGTGGGCTCGGCGGTTCTCGACCTCTACGCCGGCAGCGGGTCGATCGGGCTGGAGGCGCTGAGTCGGGGAGCCTCGAGCGCTGTTTTCGTCGAGGGCGACAGGGCCGTCGCCGCGGTGTTGCGCTCGAACGTCGATTCGGTGGACCTTGGAGGTGAAGTTGTTCGGAGCGATGTCGACGGATTCCTTCGCGGCGAAACACGGACTTTCGATCTCGTCTTCATGGATCCGCCATACACGTCTGAACCGTCAGACGTCGACTCGACCCTTTCGCTGGTGGGACCACGACTCAACGCGGTCGGCATCGTTGTAGTGCACCGACGGGCCAAGAGCCCCGAGCCGCAGGTCGATTTCCCCGCCTCTTGGCGCCAGCGCAAGTACGGTGACGCCAAGCTGTACGTCTTTCGTTTGGAGGCCGCGTCGTGATCAGGGCTCTCGTGCCCGGCAGCTTCGACCCGCCCACGAACGGGCATCTCGACGTCATCGAGCGTTGTGTCGGTATATTCGATGAGGTCGGCGTGGCCGTCATCGCCAACCCGTCGAAGTCGTCGCTTTTCACAGCCGAGGAGAGAATGGAGATGCTCCGCGAGTGCTGTGGTGACTGGCCAAACGTGGTGGTCGACTCGTTCTCCGGGTTGCTCGTCGACTACGCCCAGCAAGCCGAGGCGCAGGTCATCGTGAAGGGCCTTCGTGCGATGACGGACTTCGACTACGAGCTCCAGATGTCGCAGATGAACCGCCATCTCACCGGAATCGTGACACTTTTCATCGCGACCAAACCCGAGTACGGCTACCTGTCCTCGTCGCTTGTGAAAGAAGTCGCCAAACTCGGCGGTGCCATCGATGCCCTGGTACCAGAACCTGTCGCGGCTGCGATGAAGGAGCGACTTGCATGACCTTGGAGCCACCCTCGGATCAGAGCCCCCAGCCGCCCCCCCTCCCCGGCCGCGTCGTCGACATGGTCGAGGACTTGATCACCGAAATCGAGGGGGCACGGCAGGTGCCGCTGTCCAGCAACGTCATGATCAACCAGGACGAGATCCTCAGCCGGCTCGAGGGGATCAAGGAGGAGTTGCCCGAGGAACTCAGGGCCGCCCGCTGGATGGTCCGCGAGCGCGAGGCGTACATCGGACGCACCAACGAAAAGGCCAAGGAAATGCTGGCGTCCGCCAAGGCGAAGTCCGACGAGATGGTCCAGGAGAACTACATCGTCCAAGAGGCTGTCGAGGAAGCCAACACCCTGGTTCGTAATGCGGAGAACGAAGGCAGACGCATCCGGCTCGAGGCCGAGGACTACGCCGAGCGTCATCTCGCAGAGGCTGAAACGGTGCTCGGCGAGCTTCTCCGCTACGTGCGCGAAGCCCGCGCCGAACTACACCAGGCACTGCCCCCGCCACCTGAGGTGCCGGTGAGCGAGTAGGTATCGGGCGTCGGGCATCAGGAAGACGTCCGGCGATACTCTTGGCATAGCCGATGGCTGAAGCCTTTCTCGTTTCCATCGCCGACCTCTCTCAGCCGGGTGACTCGCGGCATGAGAAGCTGGTCGCGCCAGTGGAGTGGTCGCTGGCTATGAGTCGGCTGATGCCGGAGCCGGCGCTTGAAGCCGACCTCACCTTGCAAGCGATTTCGGGCGGAATCATGGTGCGAGGACGCGTAACTGCGACGGCTCGGCACACGTGTCAAGGTTGCCTCGAAGACTTCGACGAAGTCGAGCGGGTCGAGGTGACGGCGCTTTATCTCGAGGACGCGGAGGACGACGGATATCAGCTCGAGGGTGACGGGATCGATCTCGAACAGCTTGTCAGAGATGAGGTGCTTCTCGCCCTTCCGATGGTGCCGTCGTGCGGAGATGACTGCCCGGGAGTTGTGACTACACCAGGAACGGACTTGAATACGGGCTCTCCGGGCGAGACCGAGGAGCTTTTCGGCTCGCCCTTTGACGTCCTCCGAGATCTCCTCGACCCCGGTACGTAGCGAAGCGAGGTTCCCATGGCGGTACCGAAGAAGAAGATGTCGCGTTCTCGGACGCGGCGCCGCAAGGCGCAGTGGAAGGTCGCGGCCCCGACCCTGGCGACGTGCTCTCAGTGTGGGTCCAAACACGTTCCCCATCGCGTGTGCAAGGAATGCGGTAGCTACAACGGCCGCGAAGTCGTCGTCGACGCCTGATACCGATGCCCCGAATCGCCGTCGATGCGATGGGCGGGGACCGCGCTCCCGCTGAGGTCGTCCTCGGTGCCGTTGCCGCCGCCGAGCGCGGAGTCGATGTGGTTCTGGTCGGTGATACAGACCGTATTGCCCGCCTCCTCGAGGACAACGACGTCGAGTTGCCCATCGTGGCTGCCAGTGAGGTCGTTGGTATGGATGACGATCCGGCTCGCGCCATCCGAGACAAGAAGGACTCGTCGATCGCCGTCGCGGCGCACATGGTTCGCGAAGGGAAGGCCGATGGCCTCGTCTCCGCCGGGTCGACGGGAGCCGCACTCGCCGCCGCCGCGTTCATCATCGGACGCCTCGGCGGAGTGTCTCGGCCGGCGATTGCCTCCATATATCCAACGGGTCAGATCCTCATCGATGCTGGTGCCAATCTGGAGTGCCGCCCCAGCCAACTCGTCCAATTCGCCGTGATGGGATCAGCCGTCGGCTCGGTGTATTCAGGTCTCGAATCGCCGCGCGTTGGGCTACTCAACATCGGTCATGAAGAGGGCAAAGGACGGGATGTCGAGAGACAGGCCTATGCCTTGCTGTCGGAAGCACAACCCGTCAACTTCATCGGCAATGTCGAGGGCCACGACCTAGCGACCGAGAACGTGGACATCATTGTCACTGACGGATTCACGGGCAACGTGCTGCTGAAGACGAGCGAAGGTGTGAGCAAGGCCCTCTACCGAATCATCCTCGAATTGGTCTCGGCCGATGAGTACCAGGATGCCCTGGCCACGCTGGCCAAACCTATGTTCGAGTTGCGGCATCGACTGGATCCCGAAAACATTGGTGGAGCTCATCTTGTGGGAGCGAAGGGTGTTGTTGTCGTCGCTCACGGTTCGTCGTCGCGCATTGCGATTGCCAACGCAGTCGAGATGGCGGCAGACGGGGCGAAGAAGGGCTTGATCGACAAGATCAACGCCGGAATCGCCACCCTCGATGAGTCGCTGGCTGGCCCGTGAAGCCGGACGACCCGGCCATCGGCCGGCTCGAGGAAGCTCTCGGGTACCGCTTCCAATCCCGTGAGCTCCTCGCTGCAGCGCTCACCCATCGCTCGTATGCGTCCGAGAACCCTGCGTCCGATCACTACGAACGTCTCGAGTTCCTCGGAGACGCGGTTCTCGAGCTCTCAGCGACGCGCTACCTGTACGACAACTATCCCGATGCCACCGAAGGTGAGATGGCGAAGGTAAGGGCATCGGTCGTGAGCGAAGCCGCACTCGCCGTCCTCGCCCGGCTCATGGGCATTCCTGAGGCGCTGCGACTCGGCAAGGGCGAAGAACAGACCGGCGGCCGCGAGAAGGACTCGATCCTCTCCGACGTCGTCGAGTCGGTGCTGGCCGTCATCTTTCTCGAGGCCGGCTTCGAGACCGCTGAGGCAGTGGTCCACGGTCAGTGGGGACCTCTCATCGACGAGCGGGCAGCCGCTCCGGGCCGCCGGGACTACAAGACGCGCCTCCAGGAGCAACTTGCCCGGCGAGGAGATCTACCCGAGTACGTCACAACTGAGTCGGGGCCCCAGCACGCCAAGACATTCACAGCTCGCGTTGGCGTCGGGGGAAGATTCATCGGATCGGGTACCGGCACTTCGAAGAAACGAGCCGAACAAGCCGCCGCACAAGAAGGTCTGTCGGCGATCGAACGGGGCGATGCCTGAGCTCCCGGAGGTCGAGACGACGCGCCGACTACTCGTCCCGCTCATCGTCGGTCGGACGATCGAGACCGTGACCGTCGGGCGGGAGCGCATGGTCCGTAGGCAGCCGCAGCGGCGGGATTTCGAGCGCCGCTTGGAGGGCCGACGCATCATCGGCATCGATCGGCACGGCAAACATCTCCTCGTCGATGTCGAGGGTGACGTCACGTGGGTCATCCATCTGGGTATGTCCGGTCACATCTCGGTGGCGGCCGGCCCGGCTGATCGGCCGCCACATACCCACGTCGTTGTGGTACTCGACGACGGCAAGGAGATCCGCTTCACCGATCCGAGGACGTTCGGTCACACCGAGGCTCTGGTCGCTGTTGATAGAGAGACGGCATCCTTCATCGCCCACGGTCCCGATGCTTTCTCCACGCCGCCGACGAAGGAGTGGCTGGTCGAGAGACTTGCCACTCGAACGGCACCGATCAAGGCCTTGCTGCTCGATCAATCCATCCTCGCCGGGATTGGCAACATCTATGCGGACGAGGCGCTTCACCGTGCCCGCATCTCGCCTCACCGCAGGGGTGGTCGGCTCTCGCCGGCCGATGTGCAAGACCTGCTGGATGGGATCGCCTGGACACTCGAAGCCGGCATTGCTGCGGGTGGGACCACCTTGGCCGACATGGCTTACCTCTTGCCCAATGGACGGAGCGGCGACTTCTTGTCGGAGCTCGCCGTCTACGGACGTGCCGGTGAGGACTGTCATCGGGGCGATGGCACGATTCTGCGGGATGTCATTCGACAGCGCAGCAGCTTCTGGTGCCCGGGATGCCAGCACTGACGAGCGGCATACATTCGACCCATGGATGACAAGCACGACCAACAACTGGGATGGCGCGGTCGACGAGACGACGGATGTTGCGGAGAAGCCACTCCGTAAGCGTTCCGTGAAGGTACCTCGCAGCGGGGTTCGGTGGCCTGGCGTTTCTCGTGGTCGTGTTGGTCGTCTGGCGGACGGCACGTTTTGCGCTCAGAAGCGCTTACGGCCGACGCCCCGATTTCTAGGAGTCTGCGACCGCACCCACCGGCCGGAGTACTCACACCCTTGTAATTCGCGGGGCTAACCTCTCGGCCACCGTGCTGCTCAAACGTCTTTCACTCGCGGGCTTTAAGTCTTTTGCCGATCGGACCCGTCTCGAGTTTGACTCCGGTGTCAACGTCGTCGTCGGCCCGAATGGATCCGGAAAGTCGAACATCCTGGATGCCATCGCCTGGGTGATGGGGACCCAGGCGACCAAGGCGTTGCGGACCGACAAGATGGAAGACGTCGTTTTCGCCGGCACGGCGACACGGCCTCGACTGAACCGTGCGGAGGTCGTGCTGACGTTCGCCAATGACGATGGGTTCCTGCCCATTGACCTGGCCGAAGTGACGATTACCCGACGGCTCTTTCGCGATGGCACATCGGAGTACCTCTTGAACGGTGCTCCGTGCCGCTTGTTGGACATTCAGGAGCTGCTGTCAGATGGCGGTGTTGGTCGCCACCAGCACGTTCTGGTCGGTCAGGGACAGATCGGCCAGATCCTCGACTCACGACCCGACGAACATCGTGCGGTCATCGAAGAGGCCGCCGGCATTACCAAACATCGGGGTCGCCGGGATCGGTCGATCAGGCGGCTCGAGGCAACAGATGCCGACGTCGGGCGACTCCATGACATCCTGGCCGAGAAGCGGAAGCAACTGCGTCCGCTGCGGCGCCAGGCCAATGCTGCGGCGAGACATGACTCCGTTCGGGCGGAGGCAAGGGCCCTGCGGTTATGGTTCGGCGGACAACGTCTGCGTGAAATTCGACACCGGCTCGAATTGTCAGGCGAGGAACATGCCGGACTCGAGCAGTCCATACAGGTGGCGTCGGAGGAGCTGTCCTCGATCCACACGGAGCGGGAATCGCTGCGAGCCGCGGCAGGAGACGCCGGTGCGGCCCTGGAGAAGGACAGCTCGGCTGCGGCGAGGCTCGAGACGGTACGCGAAAAGCTCAAGCGAATCGCCACAGTCGCCCGAGAGCGGCGGCGTTCGATCGCCGGCCGGATCGAAGGCGCAGACGAACGCATCGTCGATCTGAAGGCCGAAGCCGAAGACCTTGCCGTCAAGATCAGCGATGAACACGGCCGCGAAGACGAGTGGCGCTCCCTTGCAGATCGGCGCGAGCAGCGTCTCACCGCCCTCGAGGACGAAGAGCGGTCTCTTGCCGAGCAGGCACAACTTCCTGCAGAAGGAGTCGTCGCCAACCTGCGGGGAGATCTGCGGGCGCTCGAAGCGGCGGAGGTCAGGGACCACAAAGAAGTCGAAGCCGTCGAAGCCCGAAAGGTTTGGGTCGCGGAGCGAGTTTCCGGTGACGAGCAGGAGCTTGGCGGCCTTCGCTCCGACACCCAAGGGACGGACGGCGCAGTCACGGTCGCACAGGCCGAATATGAGGGGGTTCGAACTCTCCGGTCGGACGCGCAGCGAGTGTGGGAGGCGGACGACGAGCTCGCCGTGGAGCGGCGTCTCGTGCTGACCGGTGCCGAGGCGCGCGTTGAAGCTCTCGAGGCGGCTCTTTCCGGAGTCGGAGATCCGATTACGAGGAAGCGGACGGCGGAGTCTGCTGGTGTGTTCGGCGCCGTGGCCGAATTGCTCGCTGTGCCGGCGGATTATGCGACGGCCGTTGACGTTGCTCTTGGGACCTGGCGGGACGCATACGTGACGACCGACCTCGGCAGCGTCAAGGACGCGGCGGAAGCTCTGAAGGGTGAGGGCCTCGGCGGCGTGTCCATGATCGCCCCACCGCGCGCCACCGAGGTCCCGGCGCGGAGGATTGCTGCGGATCTGGGCGTTGATGCACTCATCGACAGGCTCGGTCCCGCGGCGCATCCCGAAACGGCAGCCGCCGTGCTCGGCGATGTCGTCGTTGTCGAAGGATGGGCAGCCGCCTGGCGCATCATCGCCGACCATCCGCAATTGAGGGCGGTCACGCCGGAAGGCGATCTCATCACGTCGTCGGGGATGGTCATCGCGGAGCCGGAAGGAGTCGGGCCTGCTGTTCTCGGAGCCGCCCGGGTCGATGTGGAAATCGCGCAGCGGGAGCTCGCCAGGCTCGAGAGTCACCGCGTGGCGTCGCGACGAGCGTTTGAGGCCGCACGTGACGAGGAACGCCGCGCCCTCGAGCAACTCGAAGAGCTCGAGGCCAGGTTGGCCGGCTTGGCGGAGGCCCACGGCCTCATCCAGCGCTCCAAGGCAGAACACGTGGCAGAACTTGCTCGCCTGGACGGCCGCACCGATGCCATCGCTGAAGTTCGGCGTGACCGGACCTCGAGGATTGTCGAGCTGCGCAGCCGGCTGGCCGAATTCGAAGGTGAGGAAGCTCAGCGGCAGGCAGCGTGGGAAGCGATCCAGCGGCGCCGCGAAGAGGTGGCACGAGATCGCGACGAAGCAAGGCGGCTGCGAGAGGAAGCCACCGCGGAACAGGCCGCATCCAAAGAGCGGATATCGATGTTCGTGCGGCGCCGTGGAACTGTCGACGCAGACATGCGCCAGCTCCAGCTCCTTCCCGCGTCGGACGAACGAATCGAGCAACTGGGCGACGTTGAGCTCACAGCAGCGGAGACGTTGGACGTTGTTGCGGATCACCTCGAGGAGTTGCGGGATCGTCAGCGCGACCTGCGTGACCGCGGTGGCAGTGTGGGAGAGGCCCTCACTGCAGCGGAGGCGAGGCGAGATGAGCTGGCGGAGTCGATAGCCGCCGGTCGTGAGCGCCTCTCCGTTCTCGCCGTCGAGTTAGCCGAGTGTCGTGTCCGCGACGAAGCGACGGCGGAAGGCCTGCGCCGTGACGCCGATGCATCCGAGGAAGAGGCGCTGGCAGCACCACAACCCGAGCTCCCGGACGATGTAGAACCGGAGCACCGTCTCGAGGCCCTTCTCGCCGATCTGCGTCGCATGGGGCCGGTCAACCCGCTGGCCGCCGCCGAGCACGCCGAGCTCGGTGATGAGGTCGAGCTGCTCGAAGGGCAACTCGTCGACCTCGAATCTTCACGCAGCGAGCTCCGCAAGGTCATCAAGGCATTGGACCACGAGATGGCGGGGCTCTTCATGAAGGCATTCGAAGAGATATCTGGGCTATATGAGGAGAACTTTGCCCTCGTCTTTCCCGGAGGACGAGGGCGGCTCCGTCTTGTCGACGTGGAGAGGCCACTCGAGACGGGCGTCGAGGTGGAGGCTCAGCCGCACGGCAAGAAAGTTGGAAGGCTCAGCCTCCTATCCGGCGGGGAGAGATCCCTTGCAGCGCTCGCCTTCCTGTTTGCCGTCTTTAGAGCCCGACCGAGCCCATTCTTCGTCCTCGACGAGGTGGAGGCGGCACTCGACGACGCCAATCTGGCACGTTTCCTCAGACTGGTCGACACCCTGCGTTCGTCGGCACAGTTGACGATCATCACCCACCAGCAACAGACCATGGAAGCTGCCGATATGCTCTACGGTGTCACCATGGAACCCGGGGAGTCTTCCACTGTGATCGCCAAGCGGATGCGCCACGCGACCGTCTGATACTCCGGAGCTGCAGTGGAACCCATTGTTGTTGTTGTAGGTCTCGGGGTTCTGGCCGTGTTGATCGCCATCGTTGTCACCGTGATGGTCTCGAGGCAACAAGGGGAGTCGCCCAACCGACCCGTGACGAGCCGGTCCCCGGCGCTCGATCCCCGCCGGCACTCACTGCGCAAGCGGCTCGGCAGGACTCGTGCCGAGCTGGGGGGACGCCTGACGGAGCTGCTCGGGCGCGAGCAACGGGACACCACGTTCTGGGAGGACCTCGAAGAGGCACTGATTGCTGCCGACGTCGGCTTCTCCACGTCGGCCACGGTTGTCGAAGACGTTCGACGCTCCTCACCGCCGGACGGAGAGGCGGCTCGCGTCAGGCTCGAAGACGGTCTGGTGAGGATGCTCGACGGACACACCCGATCGCTGAACCTCGTCTCGAAGCCTGCCGTTGTGCTCGTTGTGGGCGTGAACGGAACAGGGAAGACGACCTCAATCGCCAAGATCGCCCATCTTCTCGCCGGCGAGGAAAAGCGTGTGATGCTTGCCGCAGCAGATACCTTCCGAGCCGCGGCCGACGAACAGCTTCGCACCTGGGCCAACCGAGCTGGTGCCGACATCACGAGTGGGGAGGATGGTGCAGATCCCGCCTCCGTCGTCTTCGATGCGTATGCGAATGCGGTAGACGGGGGCTACGACGTCTTGATCGCCGATACTGCCGGCCGTCTCCACTCGAAGGCGAATCTCATGAGCGAACTGGAAAAAGTCGCCCGTGTCCTGCGTCGCGAAGCAGGAACGATCGACGAGGTCTTGCTCGTTCTGGACGGCACGACGGGCCAGAACGCCTTGAATCAGGCTCGGAGTTTCACAAAGGCGGTTGGGGTCACTGGACTGGTGATGACCAAACTCGACGGCACTGCGAAGGGGGGAATTGCAATCTCGGTTGAGCGTGAACTCGGAATCCCGGTCAAGTTCATCGGAGTGGGCGAAGCTATGGAGGATCTCATCCCCTTCGAACCCCGTGAGTTCGTCGAAGCACTTCTCGAACCATGACAGAAAACACCGTCAGCCAACCCATGGAACGTGCCCGCTCGGTGGCCGGGCGCGCCTACGTTCCGTACTCGCACTACCGCGTCGGTGCTGTCGTCACCGCGGATGACGGAAGCCGGTTCGAGGGCTGCAACGTGGAGAACGCGGCTTACGGGTCGACGATTTGTGCCGAGGCAAACGCACTCTCGACGGCAGCCGCGGCCGGCGTTCGCAAGATCACCACCGTTCACGTGGCATCTTTGGACGCCGACACCCCTTGTTACCCCTGTGGAAATTGCCTTCAGCTCATGGTGGAATTTGGTGTCGAGTCGGTTGTCATCGAAGACGGCGACGGGGGCGAGATCGAATACGCCCGGAGCGAACTACTGCCACACTCCTTCGGCCCGGAGGACCTTCCCGGCTAGTGGTCTGTCACCTAATGGATTCCGCGTAGCTGTTGGGGCGACGGACAACTAGCTGCGGGCTTTGAGGGCTTCGATCAGTTTGGGTACAACCGCGTGGACGTCGCCGATGACGCCGAGGTCGGCCACGGCGAAGATCGGGGCATCGGGATCCTTGTTGATGGCAACGATCGTGCTCGAGTCCTTCATACCGACGAGGTGTTGCATCGCGCCCGAGATGCCGCAGGCCATGTAGACCATCGGCTTGACCGTTTTGCCGGTTTGACCCACTTGATAGTTGTAGGGGACCCAGCCGGCATCAACGATGGCACGAGTGGCCCCCACCGCCCCTCCGAGGAGCTCGGCGAGTTCGTCGAGCATCTCGAAACCCTCTGCGGTACCAAGTCCGCGGCCGCCGGCCACGACGACACTCGCTTCCTCGAGATCCGGCCCTGTGCCTGTCTCGGCGTGGCGCTCCACGATGGTTGCGGCCCCGGTTCGACCGACGGTGGGAGCCGCAACGTCGACGATCTCTGGTATATCGCCGCCGACGGGCTCGGCCGTGAACGCCTTCGGCCGCGTGACGATGATCGCAGGGGACTT
>JAUVPA010000135.1 GCA_030598905.1 Acidimicrobiia bacterium | reverse complement strand
TGAGTCGTTCCGCCAGATCGCACTCGACGAAGGTACAAAACTCGAAACTCTGATCCGTGCCAACGGCCTATATGACCGGAAGCTGATCGCAGGCACTCGCATCAACACCGTTCTCCCCGAGGTCGAGTTCAATCCGCAGAAGGGGCATGTGCACGTAGTCAAGGCAGGCGAGTCTCTTTCCGTGATTGCTGCGGACCACGTGACGACGATGGCTCGTCTCGTCGCCAGGAACGGAATCGAAGATGCCAACCTCATCACGGTCGGCCAAGAGATCGCTGTGCACGGTGATTGGCTCTGTCCCGTTCCCGCCGGGTCTTTCAATCGCAGCTGGGGCCACATCAAGCCTGACGGACGCACCCACCGCGGTATCGACATCTTCGCCCCACTCGGCACTCCGATCGTGGCACCAGTCTCTGGATCGGTCAGCCAGGTAACGGGTGGGGTCGGCGGCAAACAGCTGACGCTGGTGGGCGACGACGGCTTCACCTACTTCGGTTCACACCTCGACGAGTTCGGCGTGGCGGGTGCCGTTGAAGCGGGCGATGTCATCGGCGCAGTGGGTACGACGGGAAACGCCGGCCGCACCAGCCCTCACCTGCACTTCCAGGTGCATTACGGGGCCGGGTCCGAGACGGCAAACCCTTATGCGGCGCTCGCTGCCGCCTGCGGCTGACGGGGTCTCAGCCGGTCACTCCATATGGCGGTCGAGCCATCCGAGGAACTCGTCCCACCACACAAGAGCGTTGTCGCGCTTCTCTATCCAGTGGCCTTCGTCCGAGTAATAGACGAGCCGAGCTTCGACACCCTTGGCCTTGAGGATGCCGTACCAGACGAGTCCCTGGTCGATCGGCACGCGGTAGTCGAGTTCGCCGTGGATGACCAACGTCGGGGTGGCGAGTTTCGCGGTGTTCGCGGTCGGACTCCATTCGAGCACGGCGTCCATGTCCTCCCACGGCACGCCTCCGATGCTCTGCTCGCGACCGGCGGTGACATCGGCCGAGTACTGCAGAAGTAGATCGTTGACACCGGCGTGAACGATGGCGCAGCGAAACCCGTCGCTGATCGTTGTGAGCCACGCAACCAGATACCCGCCGTAGGAGCCACCCGCCGCCGCGATCCGGGTTTCGTCGATGTGGTCGAGGTTCGCCAGGTGTTGGGTGGCGGCGAGAACATCCGATGTCGGCATATCGCCCCAGGCGCCGCGGATGGAATCGGTGAAGTCACTCCCCCATGACGATGAACCGTGGAAGTTGACGGAGGAAACGACATAACCCGCGGCGGCCATGACCTGGGTGTTCCAACGCCAGTGCCAGGAGTCCAGACTGGCGTTGTGGGGCCCGCCGTGAACGTTCTGAAGCAGTGGCCAGGGCCGGCTCGGGTCAAAGTCAGGGGGGTAGGTGATCTGAACCTGTATCGGATCACCTTGTGCCCCATCGACCTCGATCGTCTCGAACTGCCCGAGTTCCAGCTCGGAGAGAAGGTCGGCGTTGAAGTCGCCGACGAGCGAGGTTCCCTCGGCGTTTGTCACCGCGAGGCGCGGAGGGCTTTCTGCGGATTCACGCCGGTGCCAGACTGTTCCACCGGCTGGGCGCGGGCCGTGATCGTTGCGACCGGTGGTGAGTTGAGTTGGCTCGCCTCCTTCGAGGCCGATTGTGTAGAGGTGCTGTCGCCCCTCGGTCTCGGCAGAGAACACGAGCCGGTCGCTTGCGGCGAACTCCCATCCTGCGGCGGACCGATCCCACTGTTTGGTGAGGTCGCTTTCGCTGTCGGTTTCGAGATTGTGGGCGATCAGGGTGACCCGATCTGCATAGAAGAGAGGGTCGGCTTGATATCCGTACACGATGGTTGTGCCGTCCGGCGAGAATCGAGGTCGGCGGCACTGTCCCGGTCGCCGATCGTCGACGCGACGAGCCGTTCCATCCGAAGTGCTGATCAGGTGTATCGAGAACTCGAATCGGTTCCACGGGTCCGGGTGCACGTCGATTGCCACGGCAACACTTGCGCCGTCTGGTGAGACGTCGAAGAGGCCGTCTGGATCATCGTCCAAGGCGATCGGGCGTGTCAGCCCTGGAGTCAAGTGCGTGATCTCATCTGTGGCGAGGTCGATGCGAAAGAGATGGTCGAGGGTCTCGCCGGCGAGCCATCGCTTCCAGAAACGAAAGACGCGATCCTCCGTGACGACCGGACGACGTTTTTGGTCTCGGCGACGGTCGTGTTCCTCTGCGGATCCTTCGACAGTTGGGTGGTCGCGATAGAGGCGGGACGAAACCACGAGTCCCGAGTTGTCTGGGAGCCACCTGATGCTTTGGACGCCGAGCGGCAGGTCCGCCACCTGCTCGGCTTCCCCACCGGTGAGCGAAATGATGTGAGCCTGGGCAGGTTCGGACGAGCCGCGGGATGTGGCGACGAAAGCGATGCGAATGCCGTCAGGAGACACGACAGGCTTGTCCGCCGATCGTGCTTCGCCGGTGAGCGGCATCGTGGAGCCGGCGACGTCGACGAGCCAGATTCTGCTCGATCCTTCGCCGTCGTCGTCGTAGCGGGTCACGGGTACGACGGCCGCCGTCCCGTCGGGAACCGGATCCGGCTGGCCCATCCGACCGAGATTCCACAGATCGTTAGGGGTAATGGGTCTCGTCACGGCTTTCCTCCCGCCTCGCGTAGCACCTTTGCTGCCTCGAAGCGGACCTGGAAGTCGGGATCGTCTTCCAGCCCGGCGACGACGGTTCGAGCGTCGCCGATTCCGATCTCCGACAGGTTCCTGAGTGCGCGCCACCGTGTCCACGCATCCCGATCAGCAAGTGCCTCAACGAGTAGATCACGTTGTTCTCCGTTGCGCGTCTCATCGATCGCCGTGCGTCGCACCGAGAGCTTGTCGTCTCTGTAGCCCGTTCGTAACGCCCGGTCTCTGATGAAGCCATCTGCCGATTCCGCGAGCACGGCGACGGCGATTCTGCGGGCGCGATAGTCCTCGGACGTGAGTGCCTCGAGCAGCTTCCTCCGGGACGGTGCGTCGTCTGGATCGAGAAGGTGGAGATCGTGACGCCCGCCGCCGGTCGCAGCCACCTCAAGGAGTTCGTCTCGAGTGATCGGAGTCGCTTGGACTGGTTTCGTGCCGGCGAAGAGCGTCGTGACGCGTCCCAGGACATCGTCGAGTCGGTCGGCCCAGCGAGCCCCAGGGCGGAGACCAACGGTGACGAAGTCTCCAGCGATCATGACGTCGGAGATTTCTTCATCGGTGAGCAGATCCGCAGCTCTGGTGTCGTCGGTTGGCTCCCCGCTCCGATGCCAGACTCCGGGGCCCGGGTCTCCTCCGAAGATGAACCGCACCTTGCGTGGATGAGGCGTTGGTTCCGGGCGAACCGGTCCTTCGAATACCCGGTCGAAGGGGTCCTCGGCGGCAGCCTGATCCGGTGAACCGACGGCGACCAGCCGGTATCCGTTATCGATGATTCCGTGGTGCACGGCGAGTTCGGGTGTCACAGCGTACTCCCACCATCCCGTCGTCAGATGGGGCGCCACGACTGCGGACAAGGCTGCGGCGTCGGCCTCATCCCACGGGCGTTGGGAGAAGTACTCCTTGAGCCGCGTCTTGAAGGGAACGAGAGCCTCGAACGGCAGGATCTGTGCAACGGTTTCTGTCAGGTGTGCCGCAACTTGCGGAAAGTGGTTGGCGCCGATCTCGGCACGGGACCGATCTTCATCGGATTCAGGTCCTGTCACCACCCGATGGCGTTCTCGAGGAACTCGGCGTAGATGCTGCGACCCGAACCCGTGAGATGTGTGGAGTCGCCACCGATCACCGACCCGTTGGCTTCCACGAAGGCGTTCCAGTCGATCAGGTGTGCGTTGTCCCAGCGTTCGACACCGTTCTCGAGGGCCGCGTTGACCGTTCCCTCGTAGCGGCGTGGCACGTGGCTATTGACGAAGTAGACCCGATCGACACCGCTCAGTGCCTCCATGAGCTCGTCGAAGCTCGCTGAGTTGAAAGGCCCGTTGGTGCCGAGGTGGACGACGACGACGTCCGACATCAGTCCAAGGGAGACGAGCCGGTCGACCAGGCGAGGAGCGTGTTTCAGCTGCCGGCTCAACGTGGCATCGACGTGCGTTCCCTCACCGAATGCCTTCTCGAGCTCCGCTGTGGCGCCAAGCATCACCGAGTCGCCGATGAAGATGATTCGGAAGGCCGCGGTTTCGGGAACGGTCATTGTGGTTGTTGTTGGTTGTGCCGCCACAGCGTCGAGCGTTGTCGGCGGAGAGCTCGTGCTCGGAGCGGTGGCGGTCGTTGTCGTCTCCCGAGCATCGACGGCGTCGGCGCTGCCCGACGCAGCCAAGTCGCCCCCGTCCGGCTCGCCACCTCCGGCTCGGATGAGACCCACCGACAAGCCGATGACGAACACCGCGGCGAACGCCGGCAGCAGGAACGCGGCCTGGGGGACTGCGCGTCGGATGGGGCCCTGCAAGGATCGGATCCACGTGACGAAACCGAGTTGGCGGATCGGACGCTCGACCAGTCGGTAGCTGGCTTCGGCGAGCGCGAAGGTGACCGCGATTCGCAGTGCAAAGGTGCTTGCCCAGTTGAGGGGCACGTCGATCCCGGGCCTGGTGACCATGTAAACGGGCCAGTGCCACAGGTAGATGCCATACGACCTCGTGCCGACCCATCGCAGCACGCGGTTGGAGAGAGCGCTCCCCAGCCCAACGTCCGGATGCACGGTGACGGCGATGAGCACGGCCGTGACCGATGCAGTGACGAGGAACCCACCTCGGTAGAGGAACGACCCGTACTCAGAGGAGAGCGTGAAGATGACGCCGAGGGCGACGAGAGCGGCAATCCCAACGGCGAGAAGGATGTTGCGTCCTCTTGGACCCAACGTGCCCCGGAATCTCCGCGGTTGCCAGAGGAAGGCTAGGCCAACTCCGACGAGGATCACGTGGGCTCGCGCGTCTGTGCCGAAGTAGAGCCGGGACGGATCCCCGAAAGGCACATACAGCACCGCCATCAAGATTGCAGAGGCGGCGATACCACCGCCAACAATCAAGAGGAATGCCCTGGTC
>JAUVPA010000061.1 GCA_030598905.1 Acidimicrobiia bacterium | reverse complement strand
CTCGGTGCAATTGGCGAGATGTCCGCCTACGACGCGCATCTCGGCGGTCGCCAACTCTCCATCGAGATAGGCAGACAGCCGATCCCCGTAATGGCCTTCGGGAAGCAGGCGGACCGGCACGTCGAGCTCCGGCAGCAGCCGGACGACACGCCGAACGGCCTCCAGCTCTCGCAGATCGGTCACAGCTGACTCATCGCCGGCGAGCATTCGACGGACGGCCGTGATCTCGGCCGGAGAGAGCTCACCGTCTACATACGCAGACAGCAGCTCAGCGCGGGAGTCTCGGCTCAGACCGGCCATGTCAATATCTCCCTGAGCAGCTTGCGGCCGCGGTGGATCCGGCTGCGCACCGTCCCCACCGGTACGTCCGTTGCGTCGGCGATCTCGTCATACGTGAGGCCAACGACATCGCAGAGTACGACCGCCTCCCTGAACTCGTACGGCAGCTTGAGAAGGGCCGCCTGGACGTCGTCCGACAGTCGCACGGAGGCGAGTACCTCGTCCGGAGACGGGCTCGAACCAAGGACGAAGTGATCGCCCTCCGGCAGAGGTGACGTAGGGCGTCGCTGCTTGCTGCGCACACCATCGAGAAAGGCATTGCGTGTGATTCGCCACAGCCATCCCTCGAAGGATCCCGGCTGGTATCCATCGAGCCCTTTTCGGACACGAATGAGGACCTCCTGGACGAGATCCGCCGAGTCGTCAGGGTTCCCCGTGAGGCGATAGGCGAAGTTGTAGATCTTGCGCCCATATCGCTGCGCAACGTCCTCCCATGTCGGTACGTGTTCTTCAACCATCCCCGATCCCATCGGGTGTAACGACATGTATTCGGGTTGCGTTCCCTACCGAGGTGATGCTGCTAGGACGAAGTGTCCTCGCTCGCCTCTTCGTCATCGGGTAGACCGTCTTCGAAGCCCTTCTTGAGCTCTCTCGAAGAGGCACCGATCGACCGGGCGAGAGCCGGCAGCTTGGCTGCGCCGAAAAGCAGCAGCACAACAACCAGGATGATGAGCAACTCGGGGGCTCCGAGGTTCCTGAGCAAGCGGTCTCTCCTTTCACACCGATTGTATCGGCAAATGAGCTGTGATCCCGCAGTTCTCAGTTCAGCGCGAACGAGTCGACGAAGGATTGGAGACGCTCCCGGGTGATGAATCGCACGCGGCTGTGGCGCTCCTTCTCGTACATCATGTACGGGCCGTATTTGTCGGTGACGACGAAACAGGCCCTGTTTGCCTGCGCAGCCGCCGCCACGGCTTCGTTCACTGCCTTCTCCGACAGCTCAGGGTGATCACCTTGCTGGTGCTGATCGATCACAACAAGCGCCGAAGTGCCCGCCCTCGTCGCAACGAACACATCTGAACGCGAACCATCCGGCCCCGTCAGACCGACGCGCTCAACCGTGATTTGGTAACCGGCATTACGCAGAAGGCCCAGCGACAGCTCTTCGAGTGACATCACCGAAGGGTCGATTCCCTGAGCCCGCAGAGAGCCCTCCATGGCTGCCGTCAACTCCACCAGCTGTGTCAGTGGCTCGAGAGTTCCCTGTTCTGAAGGAACTTCGATTCCCGGTTGCACATCGAACTCCTGCTCACCCAAGTGGGCGAGGGGATCAAAACCCGCCGTCGTGGAGTGGGGAACGAGCTCGGGTGCGACGATCTCTGGCAGGCGACCGTTCTCAGGCAACGAGATCGTCGACACCTCCACAGCGCTGCCGTGCGCCTGACCGTAGGTAACAACCGAGCGCACGCCCTCGAAGGGAAGACCGTGTTCCTGTTTCTCCTTCAGGACCGCGATCGCCTCATGTTCGAGGAGTACCCGAAGGTGCTCGCCGGCCCCTTCGGCAGGGAGCGGAACGGCAAACTCGACGTGAGCCGCATCGTCGCGTACATGGAAGCTCGCGAGAACGGGTCGGGGTCGCTCCGGGACGACAGCTGCTGTCTGTGCTCCGCCCGATCTCATGGCTCCTCGAAAGGCGTAGATGAGCGCTCCACCGAGCGCGATCACGGCCGCCACGACGATGACTACGAAGAGAGCGGTCACGAGGGAAACCTCCCAGGTTCGAGCGCGGTGAATGGAGAGGAAAGGCCGTCGTATAGGGTCACGGCTACAAGGCTACCGGCGACACTGGAAGCAGAATCTGTCCTACTCGCCGACGGCTCGGCTGCGGGCTGCGGCGATCTGGCGCTCCTTGCGGATCTTGCGCCGCTCTCGCTCGGAGAGACCACCCCAGATCCCGAACTTCTCGCTGCTGACGATGGCGAACTCCAAACAGTCGTCACGCACCGAACATTCGCGGCAAATGCCCTTGGCCTGGCGCGTTGAAGCGCCCCGCTCGGGGAAGAACAAGTCGGGGTCGGCCCCCTTGCAGTTGGCGAAGTCTTGCCAGGCGATATCGAGGCGCAATGCGCCGTTTGTCTCCGCGCCCGCGCCACGAAGGGCCTCGAGGAATTCGGTGAACACGCCAGCTCCCTACAACGATGTAATTACGACGGTGTGATTCTCTCAGCACCACGCGCGCATGTCAACCCGGACCGGTGCTCAAAGGCCCTCCCCGACCCTGCCCCGTGCTCTAGCGTCGTTTCGACACATCGACGCGCCGATGGCGATAATCACGGCGATCGACGGACGCATCGCCGGCCGCAAGCGGAAAGGACGACACCGACGTGACTACAGCCGAGGCCAGGGTCGACCCAACACACCGGCGCGGGTGGTGGGAGTGGCTCGGGAACTTCTTCACCTCCGACATCGGGATGAAGTGGCTGATGGCCCTCACCGGCATCGGGTTGCTCGTCTACGTGCTGGCCCACATGTTGGGAAATCTCAAGGTGTTCATCTCGGCCGAGGAGATAGACCTGTACGGCGAGGCTCTCCGCGAATTGGGAGGCCACCTCTTCCCGAGAACATCGATCCTGTGGATCCTTCGCATTGGCCTGATCGCAACGTTCGCCGTTCACATCTGGGCTGCAGCTGTGCTCACGAAACGCAACGTAGACGCACGGGGCAAAGTCCGGTACCACGCCAAACGACACTGGGCTGCAGCAAACTACGCCTCACGGACGATGCTTTGGACCGGGATCATCGTCGCCCTCTTCGTTCTCTACCACCTCGCCGATCTGACGTGGGGTTTCGCCAACCCGGACTTCGAGAGGGGCGAGGTCTACGCCAACCTCGTTGCAAGCTTCCAGCGTCTCCCAGTGGCGATCCTGTACATCGTGGCGCAACTCGCTCTGGCGTTCCACATCTACCACGGTGCCTGGAGCATGTTCCAGAGCCTCGGCATTGCCGGGAGCCGCTACAACGACTGGCGGCGTGCGTTTGCCATCGCGTTTGCCGCCCTCATCTTCGTCGGGAACTGTTCCATCGTGTTCGGCGTCATGTTCCGCGTTATCGCCTGAGGAGACTCCATGAGCTACACCATCTCTGACAGCACAATGGACGACGCCCTCGACGCCAAGGTTCCCGATGGTCCGATCCAGGAAAAGTGGGACAACCATCGGTTCTCGATTCGGCTGGTGAACCCGGCCAACAAGCGCAAGTACAAGATCATCGTGATCGGCACCGGACTCGCAGGCGCTTCCGCTGCCGCGACCCTCGGAGAACTCGGCTACGAAGTCCAGGTCTTCACCTACCACGACTCTGCTCGAAGAGCGCACTCGATCGCGGCTCAGGGTGGGATCAACGCCGCCAAGAACTATCCCAACGACGGCGATTCCATCTTCCGTCTGTTCTACGACACCGTGAAGGGCGGCGACTTCCGCAGCCGTGAGGCCAATGTCTATCGGCTCGCCCAGGTATCCAACGAGATCATCGACCAAGCCACCGCTCAGGGCGTTCCATTTGCACGTGACTACGGCGGCCTTCTCGACAACCGATCCTTCGGTGGCGCCCAAGTGTCTCGAACCTTCTACGCCCGAGGCCAGACCGGCCAGCAGCTGCTTCTCGGCGCCTATCAAGCCCTGGCGCGCCAGGTTGGTTCCGGCCAGGTTCAGCTACACAACCGGATCGAGATGTTGGACGTGGTCGTCAAGGAAGGAAGAGCCGTCGGCGTTGTCGTTCGCGACCTGATCACGGGCGAGATCACATCACATTCCGCTCACGCTGTGGTCTTGGCAACGGGCGGGTACACAAACGTGTACTTCCTCTCGACGAACGCCATGGCCTGCAACGTCACTGCCGCCTGGCGGGCCCACCACAAAGGCGCCTACTTCGCCGACCCGTGCTTCACCCAGATTCACCCAACGTGTATACCCGCCTCGGATGAACATCAATCGAAGCTGACGCTCATGTCCGAGTCGCTCCGCAACGACGGGCGTATCTGGGTCCCCAAAGACCGCGAGGACGCGCGGGCGCCCAACGACATCCCGGAGGACGACCGGGACTACTACCTGGAGCGCCAGTACCCCGCGTTCGGCAACCTCGTGCCGCGTGATGTCGCGGCGCGGGCTGCCATGCGCGTGATCGACTCCGAGCGTGGCATCGGCCCCCTCGAGAACGGCGTGTATCTCGACTTCAAGAACTCGATCGATCGACTCGGAGAGGGCACGATCGAAGAGCGCTACGGGAACCTGTTCGAGATGTACGAGAGGATCACAGACGAGGACCCGTACTCCGTTCCCATGCGCATCTATCCAGCGCCTCACTACACGATGGGCGGGGTATGGGTGGACTACAACCTGCAGACCACGATTCCCGGGCTGTACGCCCTCGGAGAGGCGAACTTCTCCGACCACGGAGCCAACCGGCTCGGTGCGTCTGCGCTCATGCAGGGCCTGGCGGACGGCTACTTCGTGCTCCCATACACCATCGGCGACTACCTGGCCGACTGGCTGAACACCGAACCCGTTCCTACCGACGACCCGGCCTTCACGAGAGCCGAGGCGGACATCGCCGATCGCACCAAACGTTTCCTCGACATCGGTGGTACACGGAGCGTGGACTGGTTCCATCGCGAGCTCGGCAAGATCATGATCGAGCAATGCGGCATTTCGCGCAGCCGTGAGGGGCTGGAAAAGGCGCTCGGCGAAATCCCGGCTCTGGAGCAGGAGTTCTGGAACGACCTCCGCGTCCTCGGGGACGACATGAGCGTCAACCAGTCGCTCGAACGTGCCGGACGCGTCGCCGACTTCTTCGAGCTGGCTCAACTCATGTGCCGGGATGCGCTCGACCGCGAGGAGTCCTGCGGAGGTCACTTCCGCATTGAGCACCAAACCGAAGAGGGTGAGGCCAAGCGAGATGACGAGAACTTCTCGTTCGTGTCTGCTTGGGAGTGGTCGGGAGAGGGCGAGGCCCAGCATCTGCACAAAGAGGCGCTCGCATTCGAATACGTGAAACCGACACAGAGGAGCTACAAGTAATGGACCTGACGCTGCGCGTGTGGCGCCAGGCCGGCCCCAAAGCGGCCGGCGACTTCAAGACCTACCACGTCGAGGACGTCAGCCGTGACGCATCCTTCCTCGAGATGCTCGACCAGGTGAACGAAGCTCTGAACGCACAGGGCGAAGAGCCGATCGCATTCGACCACGACTGCCGCGAAGGCATCTGCGGCATGTGCGGTGTGATGATCAACGGCACTCCCCACGGTCCTCAACGGGGGACGGCCACGTGCCAGCTCCACATGCGCAAGTTCAGCGATGGCGACATGATCACGGTGGAACCGTGGCGGGCGGCCGCTTTTCCCGTCCTTCGCGACCTCGTCGTCGATCGGAGCCCGTTCGACCGGATCATCGAGTCCGGGGGCTACATAACCGCCCCAACCGGCTCGGCTCCAGACGCCAACCTCATCCCCGTTCCCAAGGACGCCGTGGACTCCGCCTTTGACGCGGCAGCATGCATCGGGTGCGGCGCGTGTGTCGCCGCGTGTCCCAACTCGGCTGCGAATCTGTTCACGGCCGCAAAGATCGCCCACCTCAACCTTCTCCCTCAGGGCCAGGCCGAGCGATGGAACCGCACCGTTGCCATGGTGGAGACGATGGAGGAGTGGTTCGGCTCGTGCACGAACCACGGCGAGTGCGAAACGGCGTGTCCCCAGGAGATCTCGATCGACTTCATCGCCTGGATGAACGCCGACTACGTCAGGGCTCAGTTCAAGAATCCATCCAAGACCGGGCGCGACAACCTCTAAGAGGCTGTCGGCCGTCGGGCGTCGGCTATCAGCGGAAGAGGGCTTGGCCGCTCAGACTTCAGTGGCTTTTCGAATCTCCGACCAGATCGAAACCCACCTGTCCAGGGAATCATCGCCGATGCGACAATCTACCGGGAAGATGCGTCGAGTGCTTGTTTCCCTTTCCGGAGAGGAACAACCGTGCAACGCATCATCCCCACATGGATCATCGCTGGAGCAGCCGCTCTTGTGCTGGCAGTCGGCGTCATCGACTCAATCGTCAGTGGCGAGTGGGATCTGTTCGTGGTCTTCAGTGTCGCCTTTGCCCTCGTTGCCTCCCTGTCGCTGCGCACCAGGAGCGGTCGCAACGTCGTGACACTGCGCCCCGACCTTGCCAGGTGGGCCGCCGACCACGCCTCTCGCACGGGAGAGACCGTAGA
Organism: Acidimicrobiia bacterium; assembly: GCA_030598905.1. Classification (GTDB taxonomy): domain Bacteria; phylum Actinomycetota; class Acidimicrobiia; order Spongiisociales; family UBA5794; genus JAUVPA01. The sequence goes on along the minus strand of JAUVPA010000061.1, from coordinate 2,355 downwards.
AACCCCAATCGACCGCGCCGTGGCCGCTCAGCGGCGTCGCGTCGACCCGGCGGAGGGACACACCGCGGTGTTCGCCGCGGGGGACATCGAACGGTGATCGCCGTTCTCCTCGACGGATCGGGCGTACCCGTCTCAGTCGCAGGGGGCAAAGGTGCCGCCCTCGACCGGCTGCTGGCGATTGACGCCCCTGTGCCTGCCACCGGGGTCATAACGACCGAGGCATACCGGGCCTTCGTCTCTGCTTCCGATCTCGGTGACCGGCTCGTCGCCCTCGCTGCCGCCGGGACCCCCAGCCCCGATCGGTTCGAAGACCACGAAGCCGACGTCGACCGTGCTTTCCTCGAGGCGCCGATGTCGGTCGAAGTGGCGCGGGCGATCACCGAACTCGCCGGCGAGATCAAGGGCGACGGCGCCCGGCTTGCGGTGCGATCTTCGGCCACCGCCGAGGATCAGGACACTGCGTCATTCGCCGGGCAGTACCGTTCGTTTCTCGAACTCGTTGCCGACGAAGACGTGCTCCGAGCCGTCCGTCTCGTCTGGGCGTCTCTGTGGCACGCGGCCCCGATGGCATACCGAGAACATCGGGGCATCGGCCATGACGCCGCCATGGCCGTCGTCGTCATGAAGTTGGTCGAACCCAAGACGGCCGGCGTGTTATTCACCATCGACCCGGGGGGCGATCCTGGACACATGCGCATCGAGTTCGTGCACGGCCTCGCCGAAGCGCTCGTGTCGGGCGCCGAGACTCCTGAAGCCCTCGTGATGGAACGCACCGCGAGGCCACCACCATCGGACGCCCCGCTCGGCGAGCTGGTACCGCTGGCGCTCGGCATCGAGGAGTCGTTCGGGTCGCCCCAGGACATCGAATGGGCCCACGACGGCACAACGCTGTATGTGGTCCAGGCCCGACCCATCACCACGTCCGCCCACCGCGCTCCCGACGATGATGGCTTCGACACCGTCCCGATCGAACAATGCACCTACACCCCGGCGGGCATCGGCGAGATGCTGCCGGGTGTGCTTCCCCCTCTGTTGTGGTCCATCGACGGCCCGCTCATCGAGGAGGGCTTCCGCCACTTGTTCGGCCGGCTCGGCGTGGTTCCCGACCTCGACGCCTCGGGTGCTGTTGTCGGCCGATTCCGCGGTAGGGCGGCACTCAACCTCGACTTACTCAAGACTGCCGCAGGCGCCATGCCGGGAGGCACAGCTGCCGAAATGGAGCGCCAGTACTTCGGCGAAGTTGTCTCACCCGACCTCCAGAACAGCCCACCCGTGAGTGGCGGCAAGCTGAGCAGGGCGAAGGAGATCCCGGCAACCGTGCGTGCGTTATCGATGCGACGCCACTTGGCGTCCGAGGCCGACGTCGTGATCAGCGCTGTTGAGGAGATCATGCGGCGTCGGTTGGACCCGACCGACCACAACGACGCCCATCTTCTGGCCTATTGGCGACGGATCCGGGTGCTTGCTGAGCGGGTCGTTGCCACGCAGGTCGCCGTCGCCGCGTCCGCAGCCGCCGCGTATCGGGGTCTCGAGATGTTCCTGGAGCCGCACTGCGGTGACGAAGCAGCTTCGCTCACCCAGCGTCTCACCGCCGGCGGCATCGAGGCATGCGGACTTCGTACCTCGCTCGATGTCTGTGATCTCGTCCAGGAGGGCCTCGAAGACCCCAACGTCCGCAGTGCGCTCAGCTCTGTCCGAGAACCCGAGCGCATGAGAGAGCTTTTGGAGGGCTCCGCCGCCGGCCGGTCTTTCCTCGAAGGATTTCGCGCCCGCCTCGACCATGCCGGATCGGCGGCTGTATTCGGCGGACCCACCTGGGGAGAAGACGAGTCCGGCGCTTGGAACGTGCTGAGACAGGCGGTCCTCGTCGAGACCAAGACAGGCAGGCCGATGGCAGAGACCTCCAGAGAGGACGTACTCGAAGAGGTCATTGGCAGGCTCACGGGACAGACGAAATGGAAGGTCACCAGAGTGCTCACCGGCCAGGTGGTCGACATGCGTATCCGGATGCTGCGCCGACTCGTCGCTGAGGCAGTACATTTCCTGTCATTGCGGGAGGCAACCAAGGTCACGGTGTTGCGCCTCGGCGGAGAAGCCCGACGCGCCACCCGGGAAATCTCGTTGCGGCTCACTGCCTCTGGAGTCCTCCGTGACGTGCGAGAGGCCGAGTTGCTCAGCATCGACGAACTGGAAACGGCGTTTGCGGGCTCCCATATCAACCGCTCCGTGCTCGATCGGCGTCGCCGCGCCCTCGACACGGCTCGCGAAGCCGGCGCCCTTCCCCGTATCTTCACCGGACGACCCGACCGGGTCGAGATCGTAGAACCAGGGGAGGATCGGACGATCGACGGATGG
>JAUVPA010000055.1 GCA_030598905.1 Acidimicrobiia bacterium | reverse complement strand
GAGGCGGAATGTCGAGGGCCGGAGCCAGACGCCCCGATGAGCCGCCATCGTCGGCTACCGAGACCACAGCGTCGATGCGGCCGGCGTACGCGCGGACGGCCTCGAGCGCCTGGGCGAGCCCATGTCCACCACCTATGGCAACGACGTGGGGGCCCGACGCATCGATCTCGAGCGCCTCGAGGAGGAGTTGTGCCTCAGTGTCTATGTGCTTCGTCCCCGCTCAGGCCGGCGTCGCGGTGATGAACCGTCACGTCTATTGCCCGGGACCGAATGTGGTCGGCGACCGACTCCGCAATGGCTACCGACCGGTGGCGGCCTCCGGTACACCCGATCGCAATCGTGAGATATGACTTTCCCTCCGCCTCGTAGCGGGGCAACAGGAAGTCGAGCATGCTGCCGACATCGGCAACGAACTTCTGGGCGTCGGCGTTTCCGAGCACATACTCGCGAACGCTGGAGTCGAGCCCGGTGAGAGGTCGAAGCTCGGGAAGCCAATGAGGGTTGGGGAGGAACCGAACGTCGAACATGACGTCCACGACCCGCGGCGTTCCGCGCTTGAAACCAAACGAGGTGACGTCGACGCGCATGCTGCGGAAGCTGAGATCGCGAGTGAATGCATCTTCGATCCTTCGGCGCAGATCGTGAACGCTGAGGTCAGACGTGTCGATGACAACATCGGCCGCGGCCCTTACCTCTTCGAGACCGTGCCGTTCCTCGGCTATGGACTCCCCGAGTGTGGAGGCATCGACCGGATGCGGCCGCCGCACTTCCTCGTAACGTTTGACGAGCGTTGCGTCGTCGGCGTCGAGGAAGAGGATGATGGTGTGTATGCCTCTGCCTTCGAGACCGATGATCGCGTCGTCCAAGTCGTCGGCGGTGAGGCCACCCCTCGAGTCGACCACGACCGCCGCCCGCGGCCGAAGCCCGTCGACAACTCCCGCCCTGTCGACGACCTCGCCGACGAGCGCCGGGGGAAGGTTCTCCACCACGAAGTAGCCGAGATCTTCGAGCACGTTCGCCGCACCCGATTTACCCGCACCCGACATGCCCGTGATAACCACAACCGTGGCGTCGTGAGGATCGGGAGTCGATTCGTCAACCATGTCGTTCATCCATCGTGCTGATCATCCCTCGTGTAGGGCCACGTAGAGGACGGACGCGACGTTATCGGGGACAACTCCAGCGAGCTCGTCTTTCGACGCCGCGCGCATCCGCTTGAGCGAACCGAACTCTCTCAGAAGAGCCTTCTTGCGCCTGGGGCCAACACCGATGACATCGTCGAGGACTGAGTCGACCATTCGCTTTCCGCGGAGAATGCGGTGATACATGATGGCAAAGCGGTGCGCTTCATCACGAACTCGCTGCAGCAGATAGAGGGCTTCTTCGCTCCGAGGGATCGAAAGAGGATCCGACTGTCCGGGGAGATAGACCTCTTCGAGCTTCTTCGCGAGGCCGATCACGGGGATGTCCAGATCGAGCTCGGTGAGGACCTTGACGGCACGGCTGAGTTGCCCTGCCCCACCGTCGACGACCACGAGTGATGGTGGATAGGCAAACCTCCCACGTTCCTCGACCGGGAGGGCAGAATCGGCGAGGTACGCGGTGAATCGACGTCGGAGAACCTCCTCCATCGAAGCCAAGTCATCCTGACCTTCGACGGACCGGACCTTGAAGCGGCGGTAATCGGACTTCTTGGGAAGACCGTCCTCGAAAACGACCATCGAACCCACGGTGTCGCGACCCTGGATGGTGGAGATGTCGTAACACTCGATGCGGAGTGGAGCGTCGGGTAGATCGAGCATTTCTTGGAGGCTGTTGAGAGCCTTTGCTCTAGCGTTGTGGTCCGAATGGCGACGCAGGCGATGCCTCGCGAACTCCTCAACGGCATTGGCGTGCGCCGTCTCCATCACCCGTCGCTTCGCACCCCGTTGAGGCACCCGGAGCGAAACCGGCCCGCCACGGCGTTGCCGAAGCCAGTCCTCCCAGACATCGGGCTCGTCGGGTAGCTCTTGGCACAGGATGGTTCGCGGCGGCTCGTCGCCGCCGTACATCTGGCGGAGAATCACGGCGACGAAACCGGACGATGTGACATCCTCGACGCGGTCGACAACGGTCGTCGTCTGGCCTGTCACGCGGCCCCTCCGGATGTTGAGAACACTGAGGACGATCTCGAGATCGTCCTCAGTGAAGGCGATCACATCGAAGTTCTCTCGCTTCTCCGTGACCAGTTCCTGACGGGCCATCGCCTTGCGCACCGCCGCCAGCTGATCGCGGGAGCGAGCTGCCTGCTCGTACTGCTGCTCCTCGGCAGCTTGGTACATGGTGGCCTCCAGCCGAGCGACAACCGTATCTGTGTCTCCCTTCAGGAACCCGGCGAGGCCGTCAACATGATCTCCGTACCGACCGACGTCCACCTCACCGACGCAAGGCCCGGAGCAGCGTTCGATGTGGAACAACAAGCACGGCCTGCCCGCCGCCTCGTGGCGGGAGAACTTCGCGTCCGTGCACGTCCGCACGGGAAAAGTCCTGAGTAGCAGGTCGAGTGTCTGGCGAATCGCGTACGCGTGTGCGTAGGGACCGAAGTATTGGATGCCCTTGCGTCGCTTTCCGCGTATCACCAGCGCACGCGGCCACTCCTGGTGGCGGGTGATGGCGAGGTAGGGAAAGCTCTTGTCATCACGAAGCCGGATATTGAATCGCGGCTGGTGCTCCTGCACCAGCGAGAACTCGAGCATGATCGCCGCCACTTCGTTGTCGGTGACGATCCAATCGACAGACTCCGCCGAGTCCACCATCACTCGGGTACGGACTTGGAGGTCCCGAGCGAAGTAGTTGGCCAATCGTTTGCGCAGCGACTTGGCCTTGCCGACGTAGAGCACTGCGCCGTGGGTGTCGCGGAAGCGATAGACACCAGGAGAGTCGGGAATCTCGGACGAGGGGGGACGCCGCAGCATCAGCTGCCGATGATATCGGCGTCCCCGGGATGGGCGGTGATCACCAGGTCCGGATCAGATCCGATCGGTGCGAATGAGAAGATCGAATGCGTCGGCCTCGTGCACGTCGACGGCCTGGCTCTGCAGGGTGGCGACATCGTCGCTCGTCATCCACTCAGGTGGAGCCGGAGCAACCTCGACTTCGGGCAGGCGTGACTCGATCTCGCCGACGGATGGCGCGATCACATATCCCCAAACGGATCCGGTGCCGTACTCGAATGAGACGAGGTGGCTCTGCATCGTTCCTCCTCAGGCTGCGCGCAACGGTCACCAACCCTCGTTGTCGGCCAGACTCGCTGGCCCCTTGAGATCGAGACGTGTGACATGTACTGCTCAGCGGGTCCCCAACCGCTCCCACCGGGCGCCCAAGAACCGAGGAATCCGTTCCTGGCCCCGATATCCGGGTTCGGCGGCGATGAAGCCAACACTGAGGGGATGCTCCTCCATGGCACGAAGCGACCAGCCGGCCGCAGCTGCAGCCGACAGCAGGGCTGAGACCGGCCTGTGCTGGAGCATGATCGGGGTGTCGCCTGCCTGCGTTGGACTCGGACCTGGGGAGAAGTAGGTGCCGAATCGCCACAGGATCTCCCCGTCGTCGTCGAGAAGTGGAGCGGAGTCCGGAGCGGTGAACAAAGGGTGATTGAGGATGACGGTCAATGATCCTCCCGGCCGAACGACACGAGCGGACTCCGCGAAGAAGACGTCGGTCGCCGCGATCAGATCCAGGACGTAGATCGAGAAGGCGGCATCGACGCTGCCGCTGCGAAGCCACGACAAATCCGGGAGAAAGCAACGCACCACTGGTGCTGCCGCCTTGGCTGCCTCGAGCAGCACCATCGAGACATCACATCCGACAAGGCGCAAGGGACCCCGTCCCTTGTGGGTTTTTCGCATGCGACGGAGGGCGGCACCCTCACCGCATCCCAGGTCGACAACAATCGCCGGCGGATCGATCGGACCTTCTTCCATGAGGCGATCGAACATGGGGAGGACGGTGTCGTGGTAGGAGAGGTCGGTCTCCACCTCGGACGCGTACCAACCGGCCAGGTCGTCCCAGTCGGTCATGCCCCCAGCACTTCGCGGAGGAACTTGCCCGTGTACGACTCCCCTACCTTGGCGACATCTTCGGGTGTTCCGGTCGCGACGATGCGTCCACCCTCGTCGCCTCCCTCAGGGCCGAGGTCGATCAACCAATCCGCCGACTTGACGACGTCGAGATTGTGCTCGATCACAACAACAGTGTTCCCCTGATCGACGAGCCTCTGCAGCACGCCCAGCAGCTTGCGGATGTCCTCGAAGTGCAACCCCGTCGTCGGCTCGTCGAGGATGTAGAAGGTCTGTCCTGTCGATCGTTTGCCCAACTCCGATGCCAACTTGACACGCTGCGCCTCACCTCCCGACAAGGTCGGCGCAGGCTGGCCGAGACGGATGTAGCCGAGACCGACATCGAAGAGGGTCCCGAGGATGCGCCCGATCCGGGGCTGATTCTCAAAGAAGTGCAATGCCTCCTCGATCGACATGTCGAGTACTTCGGCGATCGAGTGGCCCTTGAACGTCACCTCGAGGGTGTCCCGGTTGTATCGCTTTCCCTTGCACGTCTCACAGGGGATGTAGACGTCGGGCAAGAAGTGCATCTCGATCTTGATCGTGCCGTCGCCCTTGCATGTCTCGCAGCGGCCTCCCGAGACATTGAACGAGAACCGGCCCGGTAGGTACCCGCGCACCTTGGCGTCGTTAGTCGAGGCGAACAGTTGGCGAATGGCGTCGAAGACCTTCGTATACGTCGCCGGATTCGATCTCGGCGTACGCCCGATGGGTGATTGGTCGAGGTTGATGATCTTGTCGATATGGGCGACGCCGTCGAGACGCCTGTGGCGGCCGGGAAGCTTCCTGGCCCCATGCAGCTCGGCGTGGAGTGCCTTCGACAGGATCTCCTGGACCAGCGATGACTTGCCGCTGCCCGACACCCCCGTGACCGCAACCAGTTTCCCAAGCGGGATAGCCACGTCGATAGCTTTGAGGTTGTTCTCGGCCGCGCCCAGCACGGTGATCTCAGGGCCACTCCCGATGCGGCGAGTGGCCGGGATCTCGATTGTGCGGCGACCGGCCATGTAGTCCCCGGTGAGCGACGCGGACTCGGCGGTGATGTCTTCGAGTGACCCTTCGGCAACGATCTCTCCCCCGTGTTCACCCGCTCCCGGTCCAATATCGACGATGTGATCGGCCGAGCGGATGGTCTCTTCGTCGTGCTCGACAACGATGAGCGTGTTTCCAAGGTCGCGTAGACGGAGCAGGGTCTCGATGAGCCGCTGATTGTCTCGTTGATGCAAACCAACCGACGGCTCGTCCAGGATGTAGAGCACCCCGACGAGGCCCGACCCAATCTGGGTGGCGAGCCGGATCCGCTGTGCTTCTCCACCAGCGAGTGTTGCGGCCGACCTCATCAGTGTGAGGTAATCGAGGCCGACGTCGACGAGGAAGTCGAGGCGGGCTCGGATCTCCTTCACCACCGCAGAGGCGATCTGGTGGTCACGCTCGGACAGATCGAGCTGATCCATGAACTCGGAGACCGTGCGCAACGACATCGAAGATGCTTCGCTGATGTTCCGGCCACCGACGGTGACTGCGAGCGATACGCGGTTGAGGCGGCCCCCGTGACACGCGTCGCACGGGACCTGGCGCATGTACTGCTGATAACTCTCACGGGCACCGTCGCTCTCTGCATCTGCGTAACGACGCTCGAGCCACGGGATGGCACCCTCGTAAGTGGCCTCGTAACGCCGTTGGCGACCGAAGCGATTCTCGTAGACCACCGTGTACGCGGCGTCGCCGCCTCCGTTCAGGATGCGATTGCGATGTTTCCTGGTGAGTTTCTCCCAGGGCTTGTCCACATCGATGCCCTCCGCCTCCGCAACGGCCCCGATCAGCCGCTGGTAATACGTCATGCGATGCCGGCCTCGCCACGGAGCCACCGCACCTTCGGCCAGGGTCCGCTCTTGCTGCGGAATGACGAGGTCGGGGTCTACCTGATATCGCGTCCCGATGCCGCTGCATCCGGGGCCCGCTCCGTAGGGAGAGTTGAACGAGAAGTTCCGCGGTTGCAGCTCTTCGAACGACAGGCCGCACTCGGGACACGCGAAGTGCTGGCTGAATGACAGCGGAGGACCGTTCTCCACGTCTATGTGGGCTACCCCATCGGCGAGCTGCAAGGCGGTCTCGAGAGAGTCGGTGAGGCGCCGCTCGATGCCGTCCTTCTTGACGAGACGATCCACCACAACCTCGATGGTGTGCTGGAAGTAGCGATCGAGGCGAATGTTGTCGGTGAGTTCCCGCACGTCGCCGTCGATCCGAGCTCGGCTGAAACCCTGTTTGGCGAGGTCCTTCAGCAGCGCCTCGTACTCCCCTTTCCGTCCCCGAATGACCGGGGCGAGGACCTGAAACCGAGTCCCCTCATCCAACTCGAGGATGCGATCGACGATCTGCTGTGGCGTCTGCCGGGCCACAGGGTTCCCGTCGTTGGGGCAGTGAGGCACACCGATTCGTGCGTAGAGCAGGCGGAGGTAGTCGTGGATCTCGGTGACGGTGCCGACCGTCGACCGCGGGTTTCGGCTCGCGGTCTTCTGATCGATCGAGATAGCAGGGGACAAACCCTCGATGAAGTCGACGTCCGGTTTGTCCATCTGACCGAGGAATTGACGGGCGTATGCCGAGAGGCTCTCGACATAACGCCGCTGACCCTCGGCGTAGATCGTGTCGAACGCGAGCGAAGACTTGCCCGAACCTGACAGACCGGTGAACACGATCAGCTCTTCACGGGGAAGCTCGAGGTCGAGGTCTTTCAGGTTGTGCGCGCGGGCGCCCCTGATGACGATCTTGTCCGTTGCCATTCCGCCTCCGGGCAGCGAGTGTAGTGAGAGGCACCGCCGGGAATTACACCGAGGGGATTCAGTCGCCGGGTATCAGCAATCAGCCATCAGCTGACGCGGTTCGGGCAGATGGCTGACTGCTGACGGCTCGTTCAGCTCGCAGCCTCGGTGAGCTCTTTGAGTTCTCGGCGGAGCTCGTTGACCTCGTCCCGCAGCCTCGCCGCGTACTCGAAGCGCAAATCGGTTGCCGCCTCGTGCATCTCGTCCTCGAGGCTCTGAATCAACCGTCGCAGGTCGGGAGTCGACAGATCGAGCGGCTCCCTGCGTCGCAACTCACCGGCACGCCGATCCGCGGCCGGGGCGTTACTCGACTGGACGAGTTCGAGGATGTCACTGACCTTCTTGCGGATCGTCTGCGGATCGATGCCGTGCTCTTCGTTGAACTCGAGCTGCTTGTGACGACGCCTGTTGGTCTCGTTGAGCGCCTTACGCATGGAGTCGGTGATCGCATCCGCATACATCAGGACTCGACCATCGACGTTACGCGAGGCACGGCCGATGGTCTGAACGAGGCTCGTCTCCGAGCGGAGGAACCCCTCCTTATCGGCATCGAGAATCGCGACGAGGGCGACCTCGGGAAGATCGAGGCCTTCGCGGAGAAGGTTGATGCCGATGAGGACGTCGTACTCACCAAGTCGTAGATCTCGCAGGATCTGGACCCGCTCCAAGGTGTCGATGTCACTGTGCAGGTACCGAGCCCTGACACCGAGTTCCAGCAGGTAGTCGGTGAGGTCCTCGGCCATCTTTTTTGTCAGCGTGGTGACGAGAACCCGCTGATCGTTCGCCGCGCACTCGCGTATCTCGTGGACGAGGTCGTCGATCTGGCCCTTCGTGGGACGGACGACCACCTCAGGATCGACAAGACCGGTGGGGCGAATGATCTGTTCGACGATCTGTGTTGAGTGCCCCAATTCCCAGGACGCAGGCGTCGCCGACAGCAACACCGCCTGGTTGGTCCGCTCCAGCCATTCCTCGAAGGTCAGCGGACGATTGTCGAGCGCCGATGGCAGCCGGAAGCCGTGCTCGATGAGAACGTCCTTGCGGGAGCGGTCGCCGGCGTATTGACCGTGGATCTGCGGAACGGCCACGTGGCTTTCATCGACGATCGTCAGGTAGTCGTCTGGGAAGTAGTCGAGCAGCGTGTAGGGAGGCTCCCCTTCCGCGCGGCCGTCGAGGTAACGCGAATAGTTCTCGATTCCGGAACAGAAGCCGACTTCTCGCATCATCTCGAGGTCGTAGGAGGTGCGCATCCGAAGGCGCTGGGCCTCGAGCATCTTCCCGTTGTGATCCAGCGTGGCCAACTGCCGATGCAACTCGGTCTCGATCGCCTCCACCGCCGTTGACATACGCTCCCGCGAGGTCACATAGTGAGTTGCCGGATAGACCCAGAGGTCGGACTCCTCGGTGATCACCTCGCCGGTGACGGGGTTCAGCTGGGTTATGCGCTCGACCTCGTCGCCCCAATACTCGACGCGGAAGATCGTCTCCTCATAGGAGGGGAAGATCTCAAGTGTGTCGCCCTTGACGCGGAAACGGCCACGGGCGAGGTTGACTTCGTTGCGCTCGTATTGGATCTCGACTAATCGTCGCATCGCGTGTTCGAGCGGAAACTCCACGCCACGCACGAGCCGTAGTAGTTGGCCTTCGTACTGCTCGGGTGAACCAAGGCCGTAGATCGCTGAGACGCTGGCCACGACAATCACATCGCGACGCGTGAGCAGCGCCGCCGTTGCCGAGTGGCGGAGGCGCTCGATCTCGTCGTTGACCGTCGACTCCTTCTCGATATACGTGTCGGTCTGTGGGATGTAGGCCTCGGGTTGGTAGTAGTCGTAGTAGCTGACGAAGTACTCGACCCGGTTGTCCGGGAAGAACTGGCGGTACTCGTTGGCGAGTTGAGCAGCCAGAGCTTTGTTGGGGGCGAGAATGAGAGTGGGCCGCTGAACCTGCTCGATCAGCCAAGCGACGGTGGCCGACTTGCCCGATCCGGTGATGCCGAGCAGCGTCTGGAAGGTGTCGCCGCGCCGCACGCCCTCGGTGAGTCGCGCAATAGCCTCCGGCTGGTCACCGGCCGGCGCGAAGTCGGAGACGACGGTAAACGGTCGAGTTTCGTGTGTTGTCGTGATGTCGGTCATGAGGATATGGGTATCGGTAGTCGGATATCGGTAGTCGGATCCAAAGGTACCGGCTGCGTGCGACAGAAAGTCCGACTACCGACCACCGACTACCGATTCCCACAGCTCGTTCACCTGCGACTCCAGGTCTTCCAGGG
>JAUVPA010000044.1 GCA_030598905.1 Acidimicrobiia bacterium | reverse complement strand
CGATTGCCCCCCGTCGCTGGGCCTCCTCACCATCAACGTTCTAGGAGCCGCCCACGTAGTGCTGATCACGATTCTATGCGATTATTACGCGCTGGAGGGGGTCTCCCAACTGACGCGCAACATCCAATTGGTAACCCAGAATCTCAACCCTCAACTCGAAGTCGAAGGTGTGCTTCTGACCATGTTCGATGGCCGCACAACACTCTCTGCGGAGGTTGTCGAGCAGGTTCGGCAACACTTTGGTGACACCACCTATCGCACCGTCATCCCCCGTACCGTCCGCCTCTCCGAGGCGCCGTCTTATGGGGAGCCGATCGAGGCCTACGACCCCATGTCGCGTGGCGCCATCGCCTACCGGGAATTGGGTCGAGAGTTCAGGAGGCGTCATGGCCGCACGTAGAGCAGGTACCCGCAAACCCGGCCTCGGTAGAGGCCTCGACGCCCTTCTCCCGGTAGAGCAACCGGACGCAGGGTTTGCCGAGATCCCGATCGACCGCGTCGCTCCGAATCCGCGCCAACCCCGGCAAGGCTTCGACGAAGAGGCGATGGGGGAGTTGGCCGACTCCATTCGTGAGGTCGGCGTTCTCCAGCCGATCGTCGTCCGCACCGGCGAGGAGTCAGGCACCTTCGTCCTCGTTGCCGGCGAGCGCCGACTCCGAGCCGCCGAAACCGCAGGCCTGGAAAGGATTCCGGCCGTCATCCGCGCCGAGGCCGGTGACGACGTCAGCCTCACCGAAGCTCTCATCGAGAACGTGCAACGCAAGGATCTGGGTCCGCTCGAGGAGGCTGCCGCTTACCAACAGCTCATGGAAGATTTTTCCATGACACACGAAAGGGTGGCCGAACGTGTCGGCAAGTCACGGTCGGCTGTCACCAACACTGTTCGACTCCTCCAGTTGCCGGCCCCCATCCAGGGAATGGTGGAGCGCGGCGAGTTGTCGGCCGGAGCAGCCCGGGCGCTGCTGACGGTCGAGGACGTCGCCTATGCCGTGCACATCGCCGAGCGCGCCGCCGCAGAGGGCTGGCCGGTGCGTCGTGTCGAGGAAGCCGTGAAGTCCCGAGCCGCCAGTGGGGACGAGGGGCCCAAGGCGCGTTCCGGGGCACCAGCCATGCGCCCGGCCGCGGTGATCGCCCTCGAGGCACGTCTCGCCGAGCACCTAGATGCCAAGGTGTCTATCAACTACACGGGCCGGGGTGGGCGTCTCGTCGTGCGATTCTCCTCTATCGATGACCTGGAGCGGATCTACCGTCAGTTCCTCGTCTGAGCCACGTGCAGATCGGCGATGGCGCGGGCAGACGTTTCGCCAACGGCGGCACTCGGCGTCAGTGTGGCCACGACGACTGCGGGAGATCGCGTTTCGGTGACCATGGGAATGGTGACGCCCCGAGCGTTGAGTCCCAGCCGCTCCGCGATGGCGAGGGCGAGTGAGGCCCCGGCTTCGGATCGGCTATGCGCCGATTCGAAGTAGTACACGGCTGCCACTCCATCTTGGGGGATCGAGAAGGACAGCACGAGCTGAACGTCGAGACCGTTGGCCCGGCGGGCTCGAATCCTTTCCGGGGGTTCGGTGTCGATGCTTCGGCTGAGGATCGGGTGACCTCCCATATTCTGGATGACACGGGAGGCAGCAACTGCCGCTTCCCAGGTCTGGGAAGTTTCTTCCGGCCTGCGGCAGAAGGAATCCACATAGATCCGCTGGCCGGCAATGGACTCGGGGAGCGATGCGAGCCATTGTCGCTCTCGGAGCGTTTCGCGGCCCGGCTTGCTGGTCTCGCGAACCATGAAAGACAATTCGTCGACGACGCCCTGACCCGCGATGCCGTCGACGACCATTCCCCGGTTGTCTTGGAAGTCGAGAACGGCTTCCATCGTCGCGACTTCGAAGAGGGCGTCGACCTTGCCGCAGTCGAATCCGAGCGAGTTCAGGCTCCGCTGCAGCTCGGCGACGTCGTCTCCCCGGAGTGGGGGAACGCGCCGATAGAGAAGCCGATCGCCGAGGCGAAAGCCGGCGTCGACGAGAGCTCGCCAGGTGTCCGGCCCTACGATCCCGTCGCGGGGGAGCCCGCGGTGATCCTGGAAGAGGAGCACGGCTTCCTCGGTCGTCTCTCCAAAGACGCCGCGACCATCCGGTTGGGAAGGGAATCCGACGGCGGCGAGCCGGGCCTGGATATCCCGGACGGGTTCGCCGCGATCACCTCTGTGATAGAGCCGCATCGGCTCCATCGTGGCACACGATGAATTGGTAGGTCAGCCGGAGAACTCGTCGAGCTCGGCCTCGAGCTGAGACTTGGAGCGGGCACCGACGAGTCGCTTCTTCTCCTCGCCGTTCTGGAAGACGATCATCGTCGGAATGCTCATGACCCCGTACTGCCTGGCTGTGTGGGGGTTTTCGTCGACGTTGAGCTTGCCGACGGTCAGCTTGTCCGTACGTTCGCCTGCGATCTCGTTCAGCGGTCCGTTCATCATCTTGCACGGACCACACCACTCGGCCCAGAAGTCGACAAGTGTCGGCTTCTCGCTGCCGACGACGTCTGTGAAATCGGAATCCGTCAGCGTGACTGTGTTCTGGCCCATTGCGCCTCCTCGTCCTTTAGGTACTGGTCGATGAAAGGTGGTTCGGTACCGTAAACCAGGTGCGGGGCGGGTTTCTTCCTTACCTCGCGGCGTGGTCGAGCCACCGCTCAGCATCGATGGCCGCCTCGCAGCCCATCCCGGCCGCTGTGACCGCCTGGCGGTACACGTGGTCGACCACGTCGCCCGCCGCGAACACACCTTCAACCGACGTAGCCGTTCGATTCGACCCGGTGATGACGTAGCCGGCTTCGTCGAGGTCGAGTACTCCCTGGAAGATACTGGTATTAGGGTCGTGGCCGATGGCGACGAACATGCCGTCGACGTCGATCTCGCTTTCAGCATCGGTCTTGAGGTTGCGCAGCCGCAGTGACGTGACCGCTTGATCTCCTACGACTTCTTCGACCGTCGTGTCCCATATGACGTCGATCTTGGGATGCTCGATAGCCCGGCGTGCCATGATCTTCGAGGCGCGGAACTCGTCTCGGCGGTGGATGAGCGTCACCTTCGAAGCGAACTTCGTGAGGAAGATCGCTTCTTCCATCGCCGAGTCGCCACCGCCGACAACGGCCAATCTCTTCTCTCGGAAGAAGAAGCCGTCACACGTGGCGCATGCCGAGACTCCGAAACCACGTAGTCGGTCTTCGCCTGGCACGTCGAGCCAGCGGGCAGAGGCGCCGGTGGACACGATGATGGATTCCGATTCGTAAAGGTCGTCGCCCACCCACACCTGGAAGGGTGTGGTGGAGAAGTCGACCTTGGTGACGTCTTGGGTGACGATCTGGGTGCCGAATCTCTCAGCCTGTTCGTGCATCGCTTCCATGAGGTCCGGGCCGAGAATGCCGTTGGGAAAACCCGGGTAGTTCTCGACGTCGGTGGTGAGCATCAGCTGACCGCCGCGCTGCATACCTTCGATCATCACCGGCTCGAGGTCGGCACGCGCCGCATAGATGGCGGCAGTCAGCCCGGCCGGTCCGGAACCGATGATGAGGACCTTGTGTGTCATCTCACTCCTGGTCGGTGCGATTCTTCGGGAAGCGCATGCTCCAGAGGATCGCTCCTCCGATGATCAGCAGCACACCCGCGATCGCGTATGCCACTTCCTGACCGACGAGCTCACCGAATGCCCGGAAGAACCCGATCAGGATCCAGAACACAAAGAGGAACGCCATTGTGGCCATGACGATTCCCACGGCCGTCCACGTCACCCCGGTTGCCACACGCTCGACGGTCAGGCCGCGGATCTTGGCAGCGATCGCTTCGAGCAGGTCGGCGACGCGTGTGGGAAGGTCGTTTGTCGGCTCAGCCATGAGCGACCGAGGTTAGTCCCGGCCCCGGTTCGATCAGCTTGACGTCGCCACGAGCTCACAGGTTTCGAGGTCGAGCGACGCAACGTGCGTTTTGTCGGTGGCCTCGGCGAGGTAGCTGATGTAGGTGAGCTCGGTTCCGTCGTCGGCTTGTGCAACCCCGAGCAGCTCGTGGTCGCTCGTAGCAGTCAAAGCATCGAGTCGAGCGATGCACTCCGCGAGCAGAGTCTCGTCAACATCGACTGTCTCACCCGTCGTGTAGGTACTGGGGAACGACTGGTCCTCGAGCACCTTTTCGAGATCGTTGACATCCGGTGCGACGAGACGGGGTACATCTCGCGCCAAGATCAAGCCGCTTGATGTGACACTCGATGCTGCGACAGTCGTCGGCGCCGCAGATTCCAGGGCCGCACCGTCATCCTCGGCTTCGCCGCCGGAGATCGTTCCCAGTGGCGCCGCTGCATCGGCAGCGGCATCTTGTGCCTCTGCCGTGGTCGTGGTTTGGGCGGCGGCAACGGCAGTCACGTCGGTGGAGTCGTCGGATCCGATCATCGTGGGCAGCAAGACGAGGGCACCGACGAGGACTGCCGCTACGGCAGCCGCTCCGGCCAGGGGAGCGAGCCAGGCCGCCCACCGAGATTCCCGAGGCGGGGCCGCAGCCGCGGCCGCGGGTTCCAGGTGAAGCTGCTCGATGAGGGCCGCATGGAGGTGTTCGCGTTCGGCATCCGTCATCTCGACCTGCCCGGCGGCATGGATCGCAGCGATGGCGGTCCGCTGCGCTTCGAGTTCGGCGGCGAGCTCGGGATCCGACGCGATGTGTGCCTCGGCGGCAACGGCATCTCGTCCCGAGAGACGGTCCTCAGCGAGGGCCAGGATGATGTCGAGATCGTGGTCGTTCATGGCTCTTCGTCCGTTGGATGCTCGGCGGTGGGCGCGAAGTTCCCGAGGATCTGAGCGAGCTGTCTGCGAGCACGAAAAAGCCGGCTCTTCACGGTTCCCGTCGGTACTTCGAGGGTATCGGCGGCCTGGTCTAGTGACATACCCTGCATGTCGACGAGGACAACCGCGGCACGGAACTCGGGGCTGATCTTGGTGAGCGCCGATTCGAGGTCCGGGCGCAACTCCGCGGCGGAGAGCGCGGACGCTGTGCTGTGGTCTGGTGGGTCGTGGAATTCGGGCAGTGGTTCGGTGCGTTTACGTTTCGATCGACGCAGGTGGTCGTAGCACGTGTTGACCGTCACCCGGTAGATCCACGTGGAGAAAGCCGCCTCCGCCCTGTATCGATCCGCTTTACGAAAGACCGTGAGGAACGTGTCTTGGGTGACGTCGAGCGCCGCCTCGCGATTGCGCATCATGCGCATGGCGATCGCGAACACCCTGTTTTCATGGGCTCGCATCAGCTCGGCGAAGGCTTCGACGTCGCCTCCGAGGTAGCGCTGGATGAGTTGCACGTCTCGATCGGCGCGGTCCGTCATGCGGACTGGATTCTGGCCGTGGTCAGGGGACGAAGCGAACCCCGGCAATTTCCGCCCGGTACGCACCGTCCCTGTTGAGCGGGAGATCCACGAGCCAGAGAAGCCACACACCGTCCGGTCGGTTCGGCAGCTGCATGGCGGTGGGCGCAGCCAGGAGGGTTCCCGAGCCGATGTCTTCGAAGGCCTCGAGATCGCCCGGCTGTTCGGCCCATCCGATGCGGAACCTCGTGCCGGGGCTTCCGGAGAGCTGCATTCTCCTCGGTTCGCCTTCGACCTCGAACACGACACCGACGCCGGCCTTGATGTTTCCAATTGGCTCGGGGTATGGCTCGGTGGACCACGACGTGCTGGGCGCCCCGTCGAGCAAGGCGCCGAGGAACTCGTCGTTCTCGTTGCCATCGCCGAGAGGATCGAAAACCGCCGTCGTCGATCGAAGCCCAAAGCCGTCGGACTCATCTTCAACGACCGGGTCTCCCAACGTCGTGGATGTCGAGGGTTCGGCCGATGGTGTCGCCGGGAACAGAAAGGGGGAGTCGGGATCGACGTCTATGGCTAGGCCGATTCCGGCGACGAGGACGATGGCGACGGCGATTCCGGCGAACGCGAGAGTCCACTTCCAGTGATATGACCTCTCCTGGCGATCGGGCGGACGGTAAGGGGCTGCGAGGAGGGCGTCGGCGAGACCGGCGGCATCGAGACTTCCGGCGGCAGCCTCGTCGAGCGCCGTGTCGACGTCGGGCGACATGCCTTCTGCTACATGGGACGGTTGAATCGATTCGCTCGTACTGCCGGTGATCGACGTCCGTAGTGTGACAGCCAGTGCGGCGGTGTCTTCTCGAGCGGTGGTGCCACGACGCGGACGTCCCCACCCTCCGAGTTTGGCCGGGTGGGCCGCCGAGAAGTGAATCGTCGATTCGTCGATCGATCCGTGGACTCCACCGTTGATATGAAAGGCGGCGAGGCCGGCGGCGATGCCTGCGGCGTTGGGGAGGAATTCGTCGACGGGAAGTGTCTCGCCGACGCGCAAGCGGTCGGCGACACTTACCGCACCGTCCCACTCCGACACGGAAAAGACGCCGTCGTGGTCACCGGCCGCGTAGACACGCTGGAGATGGGCGTGGTTGGCGCCTGCAGCCGAACGCACGATCTCCAAGAACTCGAGGCGGCGGTCGTCGCCGGCTTCGGGCACGAGGTATCGCACCAGGACGGGCCGGTCGAGTTGTTCGTCGGTGGCCAGCCACTCCTCGATGTCCCCGTCGCGGCCGAGTCGAACGTTGAGGCGGTAACGCTCGGGAAGTGTGGGAGGCATGGTCAGCCGAAGCGGAGGACCGCCAGAGGCTCTTTCATGGTCACGAAACCCTCCGAGCGATACAGATCCATGGCTCCGTCGTTGTCGAACTGGGTGTTGAGAAGCATGACCCGTGCACCGTTGTCGCGCGCCGCCCGCGCCGACACTCTCAGCAGAGACCGCCCCATTCCCTGGCGTTGCCAATCGGGATGGACGGCGATGCGTTGCAGATAGCTGATCGCGTGGCCGTAACCGACGATGGCGTACCCCGCCGGATCCCCATCACGATCACGAATGACAAACACGGACGACCGAGAAGTTGCGGTGAGTGCCTCGCGAATCCCCAGTTCGTCGAACCGCCAGAACTCGGGGAAGGCGGCCCGGTCGATAGCGAGGAAACGATCCATCTGACCGTCATCGGCTTCCACCACGAGATGGTCGGGTGAGGGGAGATGGTCTTCGAGGGAGAGCCGCATGAGGGCGAGGTCGAGGAAGTCGCGGTACCCGGCGTTTTCCCAACCCCGCCGAGCCGAGTTGGCCAGGGGAGGGGAAATCACGGTGGGTGCACCAAGCTCCACCATCCGCTTGGTGCAGGCCTGGAGAAACGACGGACCGCCACGGACAAGGCGAAGCACGGCGTCGCGTACCGCATCGTTCCATGGACGGGCTTCGGCGCGTGACCAGCCTCGTCGTAGGGTGAGCGGCCCCGGCCATTCGCCTCGTTGGAAGACCGGAATCGGGCTTTCAGCGAGCGCCACCGGTCACCTCCTCCTCTACGGGCAGCGACAGCGTACCGGTGGAGTTGGAGAACGAAGCTGTATGCCAACATTGTCGGGTGGCCGTCCTGTTACTCACCCATGAATCTGCGCTCGAGCACCCGACGCCCGCGGGCCATCCGGAGCGTGCCGAACGCATCCTCGCTGCCATCGCCGGCGTGTGGGGGTCGGGTCTCGAGGTGATTAGGTCCGAATCACCGTTTGTGAGCGAGGCTGATCTCGAGCGGATCCACGACCGCCACTACATCGACGAGATCGAGGCTTTCTGTCGATCGGGCAACGGGGCTCTCGAGCCGGACACGTTCGCCGGTCCCGAATCGTGGGAGGCGGCACTGCGGGCGGCTGGATCGGGCTACGAGGCTGCAGCGACCCTGCGAGCCGGTGAGGCGAAGACGGCGTTTGTCGCGATGCGACCGCCCGGACACCACGCCGAACGAGCGCGCGCAATGGGATTCTGCCTGTTCAACAACATCGCCGTTACGGCAGCCCGGCTGGTGGACGAGGGCGAGCGGGTCGCAATCGTCGACTGGGACGTCCACCACGGAAATGGGACCCAGAACACCTTTTACCGTGACGGCGACGTTCTCTATATCTCATTGCATGAGAGCCCTCAATACCCCGGCA
The DNA here is from genome assembly GCA_030598905.1 of Acidimicrobiia bacterium. Lineage (GTDB taxonomy): Bacteria > Actinomycetota > Acidimicrobiia > Spongiisociales > UBA5794 > JAUVPA01. The sequence continues at coordinate 1,742 of JAUVPA010000044.1, read as the reverse complement.
CGGGCCACCTCCACGAAATCGGCGCCGGTTTGGCAAGAGGATCCACTGTCAATCTGCCGATGCCGACCGGGTCGACCGGTACCGATTATCGGCTTGCCTTCGACAAAGTCGTCTTGCCCGTCATGCGCGGATTCCGTCCCGACTGGGTGCTGGTGAGCGCCGGCTACGACGCTCACGTCGCAGATCCTCTTGCCGGAGAGAGGCTCGAAGCGGTCGACTACGCCACGATGGCAGCGTCGCTGTCGTCTGTGGTGCCATCACATCGCATCGTCTACTTCCTCGAAGGCGGCTACAACCTCGATGCCATCCGGGAGTCGGTCGCGGCGACGCTCCGAGCCACCGTTGCGCCAGACCGCGGCGGTGCCGCCGGTGATCCCTCCGGGGCTGTGGCCACCGTCGTATCCCAAGCCAGGGAGCGTCTGGGCGAATTCTGGGAACTGTAAGGACCGTCCCCGCTGACAAATCGTGTCAAGAGCTGCGCCCCAGTAGCCGATATCCGGTGCGGGGTAAGACCAATCGATTCAGTGAGGAACCCGTGGTCCAAGAAGCACCGCCGTCGCTCGACGAGCTCCTGAACAAGCTCGTATCCGTTGAAGGGTCGGACCTCCACCTCAAGGTTGGATCTCCACCGGCATACCGCATCAACGGCGCACTCCACATGTCGAACCTCGACAAGCTGACCCCCGCCCACACCGAAGCCTTTCTCGACCAGATACTCCCGGAGCGGATGAAGAAGGAGTTCGCCGACACGAACGAGGCCGACTTTGCTCACGGCAAGGCTTCCCTCGGCCGTTTCCGCGTCAACTGCTTCCGCCAGCGTGGCTCGGTTTCGATCGTCATCCGTGCCGTGAGCCCGGCCTCTCGCGGATTCCACGAACTCGGGTTGCCTGTGGGAGTCGAGCGGCTCTGCGACGAACCTCGCGGCCTCGTGCTCGTCACCGGCCCAACGGGGTCCGGCAAGACCACGACGATTGGGGCCATGCTCGACCACATCAACTCCAACCACCGGGTGAACATCGTGACTCTCGAGGACCCCATCGAGATCCTCCATCCCGACAAACAGGGGATTGTGTCCCAGCGTGAGGTCGGCGTCGACACAGCGTCGTTCGAAGAGGGCCTGCGCCGCGCCATGCGCCAGGACCCCGACGTCATCTTCATCGGTGAGATGCGGGACACGCCAACTGTGGAGGCGGCGCTCCAGGCAGCCGAGACGGGACACCTGGTCCTGTCGACACTGCACACGATCGACTCCAGCGAGACGATCCACCGCATCATCGACTTCTTTCCCCCTTATCAGGAGCGCCAGGTGCGCCAGATCTTGGCCTCGAGCCTCGTTGGCATCGTCAGCCAGCGCCTGCTGCCTCACCAGGACGGACAGGGTCGGGTGGCGGCCGTTGAGTTGATGGTGAACAACGAGAGGGTTTTCGATCGCATCATCGATCCGGACCAGACCCATACGCTGCCCGAGGTCATCGGCGACGGCGAGTACTACGGCATGCAGTCATTCGACCAGGCGATCATGACTCTCTATGAAGAGGGCCAAGTCGACTTCCAGACGGCCCTGGCCCACGCCTCCGAGCCCACCGACTTCAAACTCTTGGCCCAAAACCGCGGCCTGATGGCCAGCTGATTCCATCGTGCGTGCATAGCGGAACCGTATGCGTTCCGCTAAGCACGCACGTATCGCTGGTGGATCGGCTAGCCGGGTGCGACGAACTCGTGGACGATGTTGAACGCGTCGT
>JAUVPA010000027.1 GCA_030598905.1 Acidimicrobiia bacterium | reverse complement strand
CACACCGGCGGCCGACATTCCTCTGGCTGCCGCGCGACGGGGCACTCCGTATGTCATCGTCAATCTCGGCCTGACAGAACACGATGAGCTCGGAGTCGCGACACTGCGCCTCGAAGAGGATGTCGCCGATGTTTTTCCTCAGGCCGTCGCTGTCGCCATCGGCTGAGTTCAAACCGATGGCGAGTGCCCCAACGCTCAACCCATGCGGCGTGGACACCACGAGCGTTGAGTGACGGGCCACTAGCCTCGCGATTCGAAAGGCAGTGAACGACGCGAGCGCGTGGACCAGGAGCCGATGATGCGTGTTGAAGAGGATTCCATGGGCGAGGTGGAGGTGCCGGAAGGTGCCTACTACGGCGCCTCGACTCAGCGAGCCGTCAACAACTTTCCGATATCGAGCCTGAGGTTCGGTCGCCAGTTCATCTGGGCCCTCGGCCTGATCAAGTCGAGCGCGGCGGCGACGAACGCAGAGATGGGCTCCCTCGACGTCGAGAAGGCCGAGGCCGTCATCGAGGCGGCCACCGAGATGATGAATGGACGGTTTGACGATCAGTTCATCGTTGATGTTTTCCAGACGGGTTCCGGTACTTCGACGAACATGAACGCCAACGAGGTCATCGCCAACCGCGCGACAGAGATTCTCGGCGGTGAGTTGGGCTCAAAGCTCGTCCATCCGAACGACGACGTCAACATGGGCCAATCCTCGAACGACGTGATCCCCACCGCGATGCATGTCTCCGCAGTAGCGGCGATCGAGAGTGACCTCCTCCCGGCGTTGCGCAGTTTGAGAGATGCTCTTGCGGCCAAAGCCGTTGCCTTCGACGATGTTCTGAAACCGGGTCGCACCCACCTGATGGATGCAACGCCCATTCGTCTCGGCCAGGAATTCTCCGGCTACGCCGCGCAGATCAGGAAGAGCGAGCGGCGCGTCGCTGCAGTCTTACCCGAGCTCCTCGAGCTCGCACTTGGAGGCACAGCCGTTGGAACGGGTATCAACGCCCCACACGGTTTCGCAGCAGCCGCGATCGCTCGCATGGCAGCGACGTCGGGTCACGCGTTCCGTGAGGCCGACGATCACTTCGAGGCTCAAGCCGGCAAAGACGCGATTGTCAGCGCTTCCGGGGCCTTGAAGACGACCGCGGTCTCGATGTTCAAGATCGCCAACGACCTCCGCTGGTTGGCCAGCGGCCCGCGGACGGGCATAGCCGAAATCAGCCTTCCTTCCCTTCAGCCGGGCTCGTCGATCATGCCCGGGAAGGTGAATCCCGTCATACCGGAGGCCACGATGATGGTCGCTGCTCAGGTGATCGGGAACGACGCTACCGTCACGTGGGGCGGCGCCAACGGCAACTTCGAGCTCAACGTCATGATGCCAGTCATGGCTCATAATCTGCTCGAGTCGATCGATCTCTTGGCGAACACGGCATCGGTGCTCGAGGAGAAGTGCATCGCCGGCATCGAAGCCGACGAGGCCCGTGCCGGGTGGCTTCTCGAGCAGGACGTCATCATCATCACCGCGCTCGTCCCCATCATCGGCTACGACCGCTCGGCCGAAGTCGCTAAGAAGGCCTTCGCAGAAGGCCGGGGTGTCAGGGAGGTGGCCCTCGAGATGCAGGTCCTCCCTGCGAAGGAATTGGATGCGGCGCTGAACTTGCGGCCGATGACCGAGGGCGGGGTGGTCGGCTGACGAGGCGAAATGTGGAGGAAGTTATGACACGAGGGCCCTCCACCGGGATGTTGTTCACCGATCAATACCAGTTGACGATGGCGCAGCTCTATTGGAAACACGAGCTCCATGAGCGACCCGTCCAATTCGACTACTTCTTCCGCAGGTACCCGGACTACGGAGAGCACCGAGCGGGTTACGCCGTCTTTGCCGGTCTGGGGTGGCTGTTGGACTGGATGGACGAGCTCGAGTTTACCGCTGCAGACATAGAGGTTCTGAGAGGGCAGGGCCGATTCGACGAGGGGTTCCTCGGGTGGCTCGAGCACGGAGGGACCTTCGGTGAGCTGCAACTCCAAGCTGTGCCTGAGGGTCGGGTCGTCCATGCCAACGCGCCCTCCGTGGTCGTGACCGGTCCGCTGGCCATGGCGCAGATTCTCGAGTCGTCCCTGCTCAACCATCTCAACTACCAAACGCTCATCGCGACCAAGGCATCCCGGGTGGACGAGGCCGCTCGCGGCAACACCGTTCTCGAATTTGGGTTACGAAGGGGTCCGGCGATCGGCGCCAATGCTGGAGCCCGGGCAGCCCTCATCGGAGGCGCGGACTTCACCTCGAATGTTGCGCTGTCGACGGCGGTCGGTCTCGATCCGCAGGGCACACATGCCCATTCGATGGTGCAGCTGTTCATTGCGATGGGCGAGGGCGAGATCGGTGCCTTCCGCGCGTATGCGAATCTCTACCCCGACGAGTGCGTACTCCTCGTCGACACGGTGGACACACTGCACAGCGGAGTGCCAAACGCGATCGACGTGTTCAAGGATCTCGAGTCGGCCGGTCATGTGCCTCGAGGCATCCGGCTGGATTCCGGTGACCTCGCCTATCTGGCCGTCCGATCTGCGGCAATGCTCGACGCGGCGGGTTTTCCCGACGTCAACATCGTGCTGTCGTCGGACCTGGACGAACTTGCGATTTGGCAGATCCTCACCCAGATCGAAGTCGAGTCGCCTCGATACGGGATCGACGCGGCGACGGTTGCCAACCGCCTCGTCTACGGCGTCGGCACACGGTTGATCACATCCCACGGCGACTCTGCCCTCGGAGGCGTCTACAAGCTCGTTGCGGTGAAAGACGGCTCGTGGTCCCCGGCCATCAAAGTGTCTGATACGCCGGAGAAGACTCCGATCCCCGGACGTAAACGTCTCTGGCGCCTCCATGACGAGAGAGGGTTGGCGACGGCCGACGTAGTGTCGGGCGAAGACGAAGACCTCCAACCAGGAGCGGCCATCGTGCTCCATCATCCCCATCGGGAGGGTCTGCAGCGAACGTTCGCCGCCGACGAGATGGGCGCGGTGGAGGAGCTGCTCGTTCCCGTGTTCGATCGTGGCGTCCGCAGCGACGGCGACCCCGACATCGAGACGATGCGGCTGTGGCGCCGTGCCGATCTCGACCGTCTCGACGCCGGTGTGCGGCGCCTCGTAGATCCTGTCGAATACCACGTGTCGGTGACCAGTGCGGTACACGACGTCACCCGGAATCTTCTCGAGTCTGTGCGCCGCTGACGTCGGCTCGCCTCAGCCCCGCGCGGTTACCGCTGCGCGCATCCCCCGCTCATAATGGTCGATCAGATCACCCTCCTCAGACTGGACGACGATCCGGCAGGTGAACTCGTACGTGCCCGGCGGGAGCTCGAGATCGATGACATCTTCTGTGCCCGGAGCTATGAGCGGGCTGGAGAACAGGACCTTCCCCCTCACATTGGCCACAACGACCGTGTGAGCGAACTCGCCGGTGTTGGAGACGCTGAGCTGAGTCCGTCCACTCTCGATCGAGTCGTCGGACACGTCCATTTTGAACTCGGAGAGGACGATGTCGTGGCTCGAGGCCTCGGCTGACTGACATGCAGCGAGAAGGAGGACGCCGACAATCAGGATTCCTTTCACGCCGCCTCCTCTGAATCGTGATCGGCCGACGGTCTTGGCACGCCGACCGACATGACAGTTCCTGAGTTAGTCGTGGTCACAGAGATCGATGACCCGATGGCTTCCGCCATCAGTCGGACTACGTAGAGACCCAATCCGGTTCCCGACGAAAAGCTGTCCTTCTCGAACTTCTCGAACGCTCTCGGAAGGAACGACAACTCGATGCCGGGACCGTTGTCGATAACCGAGAAGAAGATCCCCGAGCTCGGGGGAGTTCCCACCGAAGCCATCGGGTCGAACGGAATCACCGAACCGATCGCCACACGGACTTTCGATGCTCCGTGTGTCGTCGCGTTCTCGGTCAGCGACACGATCAGTTGTGACAGGGTTTGCCCGTCCGTGCGAATCGAAGTGGTTTTCAGCAACTCACTCTCGAGGGTCACCGGAACCGTCGCTGGAAGTGCGCTGCGCAGCTGCTCCTGGACACGGGATATCGGCACGTCGCGCAGCGCGGAGTTGAGGCCACGATTCTCGATCCTCGCGACGCCGAGAATCTGGCTGATCATCTGCTCAAGCCGGACGCCGTCGTGCAGCAGGTCTGTGAGGATCTGGCCGCGATCGGCAACCGACAGGTAGGTCTCTTGCAGCATCTGCGCACCGGTGATCACGGCGGTCAGCGGTGTGCGAAGCTCGTGGTTGATCATCAGCACGAACTCCGCCCTGATTCGGTTCTTCTCCTCGGCCAAAGCGAGGGCATCTTCCGCGGCGTGCTTTGCCTCGTCGAGTTCTCGGTTGTGTCGCTCGAGCTCTGCCGAGTGAGTTCGAAGCAGCTCGGCTTTCCGTTCCATTTCTCGAACCCGGCCGAGCGCACGCTGGCGGCCGAGAAGCACCAAAGCGGCGATGATGGCGAGGCCTGCGGCCACGCTGACGAGGAGCAAGGTGATCGCGGCGATGCCGCTCGCCCGAGAGCGACGGCCAAGCAATTCAGAGATGTCGTACGAGAGCACCGCCGACGCACCGTCGCCCAGGGGATACAGCACTTCGTAGAGGGTTGAGCCGACAGGCCACTCAACGACCCCGTCGATGGTGACGGGAGTGGCTGTCGAAGTGGCGATTGCCGTCAGCCGCCTCCCGAAATGCCCGAAGGCGATCACAGGATTGGCGACTTCGGCTCCGACGGAGTTGGTGCTCGTTGCCGCGACGATCGTCCCTTCTGGATCAACCAGAGCCACGCTCTCGATCCTCAAGGAGTTGCGGACGTGACGCACTGCCTCGGCTGCGTTCGAGGGATCGGTGTAGACGCCGGTGAGGTCGTCCGCCGCAGTCGCGGCTTCCTGAGCGAACAGTTCTCCCTCTCCGACCGGGCGATCCGCCGCCTTCTGATTGGCGAGCGCCAGGGTGACGAGAGCCAAGGCCGCGATGCCGCACGAACCGGCGACGATGCCCCACCACGGCGACGGTCGAGAGGCGTGACGAGACGGTTCCCGTGCAACGGAAGTTTCGGGCGCGGCCGACATCGTTGAAGAATCGGAATCGGTCGGTCCGACCTTGAGTTCAGCGGGATCCTCTAGTCGACCTCCACTCCCGCCCTGACCATCTCGGCCACGGCGCGGGCTGCGTCGCCGGCCGCGAGATTCACTGCTCTCACTCCGTCGGCGAGAAGATGGGTGCGGTAGCCGAGGCGGACCGCATCGAGCGCCGTCTCCTTGACGCAGTAGTCGGTAGCAATCCCAACGACCACGGCTTCGGTGACACCAGCGGTCTCGAGGATGGCGGCGAGGCCCGTGTCGCCAGTGGCGCCAGTTTGTGGGTCGCGCGTCGAGAACGCGGAGTATCCGTCTTCGCCGTCGACTCCCTTGTGGATAGTCACGCCTTCAACGGTGAGGTCGGGGTGAAAGGCGGCGCCCCACGAATCAGCCACGCAATGATCCGGCCAGATGCCTCCGTCCTTGGCGAAGTGGGGAGTCGACTCAGGATGCCAGTCTTGGGAGTACACAATGGTTGACCCGGCAGACACGGCATCCGCGATCGTGGCGTTGATGAAGGCGAGGGCATCGGTTCCGCCGTTGACGTAGAGCGATCCGCTCGGGTCGGTGAAGTCGTTCTGCACGTCCACGACGAGGAGGGCTGTCGCCGGTCCGAACATGCTCATTCCGTTGTTTGATCCAGAGCGTCTTCGAGCGTGGTCCACGCGAGATCGGCGCACTTGATGCGGACCGGGAACTTGCGAACGCCCTGGAGTGACTCGAGATCGCCGAGAACGCTTCCGGGTCGTTCCGGATCGACCGGATTATCGCCGTCTTCGATGGACATCATGATCTTGAACTTGCGCGTGATTTCTCTGACGTCGCTGATTCTCTTGCCAACGATGTTGTCGGCCATCATGGATCCCGAAGCCTGCGAGATCGAGCAACCCTGGCCGCTGATGGCTAGGTCGGTGATCACGCCGTCTTCCACGGCGAGGTCGAGGAAGAACTCATCGCCGCAGGATGGGTTCTGGCCCTCTGCGTGAACGTGGGGTCCACTCAGAGACCCTCGTCGTCGCGGGTTCCGATAGTGATCGAGGATCACTTCGCGATACAGCTCGTCGAGCGATGTCATAGGTGTGGCTCCATCGCCGAGCGTACAGAGATCAGGTCAGCCCGAACACGGTACGGGCCTCGATGAGACCGTCGTAGAGCGTGTCGACGTCTTCGGTGGTGTTGTAGACGTAGAACGATGCTCGCGCCGTCGCGGGAACATCGAGATGGCGCATCAGCGGCTTGGCGCAGTGGTGCCCGGCGCGCACGGCGATGCCGTATTGGTCGAGGATGGTGGCAATGTCGTGAGCGTGGATGTCTGCCAGCTGGAACGACACTGCGCCGCCACGTCTCTCGACGTCCGGCGGCCCATACACCGTGAGGTCGGGGATGTCGGCGAGGCGATCGAGGGCGTATCGAGTGATCGCCTGCTCGTGATCGCGGACGTCGGCCATTCCCACTTTGGACAGGTAGTCGACGGCGGCGCCGAACCCGACTGCCTGGGCGATCGGAGGCGTACCGGCTTCGAACTTGTGAGGAACCGGCGCCCAGCGAGACTCGTAGAGCTGGACATCAGAGATCATCTCGCCGCCGCCCTCCGTGGGCTCCATCCGCTCGAGGAGGTCCGGTTTTCCCCACAGAGCGCCGATTCCGGTGGGTCCCAGCATCTTGTGAGCCGAGAAGGCCACGAAGTCTGCGCCTAGCTGTGAAACATCGGTCGGGACGTGTGGGACGAGTTGTGCGGCATCGACGACAACGATCGCTCCCACCGCCTTGGCGGCTTCGACGAGGGCTGTGACTGGTCCGAGGGCCCCGGTGACGTTCGACATGCCGGAGACGGCAATCACTTTGACTCGTTCATCGAGAATGTCGTCGAGCGTGGTGAGATCGACCTCGAACCCGTCGTCGATGGAGAGATACTCGAGGCTGCATCCCGTGTAGCGCGAGATGATCTGCCAAGGGACGACGTTGGCGTGGTGTTCCATCACCGTCAGCAGCACCTTGTCACCTTCGCCCAGGTTGTTGAGACCCCATCCGTACGCGATGAAGTTGATCGCCGTCGTCGTACCGCGTGTGAACACGACCTCGTTGGCGTGCGACGCGCCGATGAAGTCGGCGACCTTGGCCCGCGATGACTCGTAGGCATCCGTCGCCTCGGCGGCCAGGGTGTACGCACCACGGTGCACGTTCGCGTTGATGGTGCGGTAGTAGGTGTCGACGGCATCGATCACCTGAACCGGCTTCTGTGTCGTGGACGCCGAGTCGAGATACGTGAGGGGGTAGCCGTTGATCTCGCGCTCCAGCAGCGGGAAATCGCCGCGCAGGTGCGAGAGGTCGATCATGCCGAGGCGGCCTGGGTTCGGTAGGCGTCGTATCCGGCTTCCTCAATGTGGTCGCCGAGCTCAGGTCCACCCGAGTCGATGATCTTGCCGTCCATGAAGACGTGAACGACGTCCGGCGTGATGTAGTCCAGCATCCGCTGGTAGTGGGTGATGATGAGGAAGCCGCGGTCCTCGGTCTGGAGTTTGGTCACACCGTCGGCGACGGTGCGGAGGGCGTCGATGTCGAGCCCGGAGTCCGTCTCGTCGAGAATGGCGAGGTCCGGCTCCAGGACCGCCATCTGGAGAACCTCGTTGCGCTTGCGCTCTCCGCCCGAGAATCCTTCATTGAGGTACCGATCGGCGAACGACGGGTCTATCTCGAGGTCGCGCATTGCGTCCATCACTTTGAGGCGCAATTCGAGCACTGTGTAGTCCGTTCCCGTCCGATTGGACAGCGCCGTACGGAGGAAGTTGACAACGGAGACTCCGGGTATCTCTTGGGGATACTGGAAACCAAGGAAAATGCCTGCCGCGCCACGTTTGTTGGGTGTCCAGTGCGTGACATCCTCACCCTTGTAGTGAACGGTACCGGCCGTGATCTGATAGCCGGGGTGCCCCATGAGCACGTTGGCAAGTGTCGACTTTCCTGACCCGTTGGGACCCATCAGAGCCTGCGTCTGCCCCGGTTCCAGCGTCAGCGAGACGCCGTGGAGAATCTCGACGTCACCAACGCGGGCATGTACATCGTCGATGACGAGTAGGGGGGAAGCCATGGTTACGAGATTAGGAAGTCGGTAGTCGATAGTCGGCAGTCGGACGTCGCACGTCCGACTGCCGATGTCCGACTACCCCTCCCGGTATTCGGAGAGAATCGCCTCGAGCAGGCCGGTATCGACGTCATCCAGATGGCAATACCTCTGCAGATAGAGTCGATCGACGCCTATGTCGGCAACACGGCGCATCACCTCGGCTGCGACATCCGGTGTTCCATGCACGAAGTTGCGCTCATCGATCATCTCGATGTACTCCTCGGGTGACCGGTCGGTTCCGGCAGATCTCTTCTCGATCAGCGCTCGGTATGAAGCCTCATCGGCAGCCGCGATCACAGGTGAAGCGAAGCTGATCTTGATCGCGTCCGGGTCGCGACCGGCCCCGGCGGCGGCCCCTCGCATCACGTCGAGGCGGGCTCCGAGTGCCGTCGCATCGGTGGCGAACATGTTGTACTCGTCGGCGAACTGGCCGACGATGGTCGGCGTCTTCTTCGGTCCGCTTCCGCCCACGATGATCGGCATCGTCGCTGCCTGTGGATGCACCTCGATCGAATCGAGGCGGTAGTGGCGGCCAACGAAGCCATCGCCGGACCGGAACGCGGCCCTCAGGTACGCCAGCGTCTCGTAGAGCCTGCTGAAGCGTTCGCCGAGATTGGGCAGTTCGAGCCCGAACGCCTCGTGTTCACTCTCCATCCAGCCGGTTCCGACGCCGAGAGCAAACCGGCTTCCAGACATCTCGTAGATGGTTGCTGCCGTTTTTGCGAGGCGCGAGGGGTGATGGAAGGTGACGGGAGACACCATCGGCATCAGCTGGACGGAGCTGGTATCCCGAGCAAGCCCGGCGAGAGTCGTCAGGGCGTCGGTTGCGTGGTCCGAACGGTCCATGTCGAGGTAGTGATCCGACCGAGCGAAGGCGTCGAGTCCGTTGGCTTCGGTCCACTGTGCCAGTTGTCGCAGCCGGTCGTACGTGCCTCCTACTTGGGGCTCCACCATCAGTCCGAGTTCCATGGCTCTCCAGTCGTTAGTCGTTAGCTGCTAGTCCTTGGCCGGAAGGGTCCAATGACCGAGTTCCGACTACCGGCCGGGGAGGGTACCCAGCTGGAGCGGGTCGGTCTCGTGGCAGAATGCCGTGCGATGGACTTCGTCTTCACTCCTGAACAGCTGATGCTCCGTGACGCGGCGCGCGACTTCCTCGAGTCGAAGGCGCCGCTGGGCACAACCCGCGGCTCTGTGGAAGAGGGTGCCGGCTTCGATGAGCCGTTGTGGAAGGAGATGGCACAGCTCGGGTGGCAGGGGATGGGCATTCCCGAGGCCTACGGCGGGTCAGGATTCTCTTTCCGGGAGCTGGCGATCGTCATCGAGGAGACTGGTCGCTGCCTCCTGCCCGCGCCGTTCCTGTCCTCCGTCGTGCTCGCGGCGAGCGCACTTCTCCGATCGGGGTCAGAGGAGCAGAAGCAGTTGTACCTGCCGGCGATCGCCGGCGGCGACATGGTTGCTGCCGTCGCGTGGATGGAATCTCAGGACTGGCATCCCGAGGACCCGCAGACCACGGCCACTGAGACCGGTGGTGCCATTGTGTTGGAAGGCGTCAAGTCCTACGTCATCGAAGGGACGCTGGCCGATACCTTTCTCGTTTCTGCCAGAAGCCCAACCAGCGACGTGGCTCTCTATCTCGTCGAGCGTGATGCCCCGGGCCTGGCAGTGCGGCCACTTCCAACTCTCGACCTCACCCGGCCTCTCGCCGAGATCACGCTCGATGGCGTAGCCGTGTCCCCGGACCGCCGCCTCGGCACGCCGGGGAGCGGTGTCGAAGCCCTTCGACATGTGATCATGCTCGGTGCCGTCGCGTTGGCCTACGAAAGTGTCGGTGGTGCTGAGGTGTGTCTCGATATGGCGGTCGATTACGCCAAGGACCGGATTCAGTTCGGCCGCCCGATCGGGTCGTTCCAAGCCGTGAAGCACCGTTGTGCGGACATGCTCGTGCAGGTCGATGTGGCACGGTCTGCGGCTCAGCATGCCGGTTGGGCCGCGGCGTGGGATGCGAGTGAGCTACCTGTTGCGGCGGCGGTCGCCAAGTCGGCCTGCTCCGACGCCTACTTCTTCGTCGCAGCAGAAACCATTCAGATCCACGGAGGCATCGGGTTCACGTGGGAACACGACGCCCACCTCTATTTCAAACGCGCCAAGGCGAACCGGCTCTTGTTTGGCGACCCAGCCCAGTGGCGCTCCCGCCTGGCGGATCTCATCGATGGGTAGTCCTCAGTCGGACCAAGAACCAACAACTAAGAGGCAACGAGGGCATTCATGATCAGGTCGAGCTGCTCGATCGAGGTCTGACCCGAAGACCGAACGACGACCGTGCCGTCGGACTCGACGAAGACCCAGTAAGGGAACCCGCCGGCACCGTACGCAATGAGCGCGCTGTTCTCTCTGTCGTCGCGGATGACGGGAGACGTCCAACCTTCACGCTCCAACCAGTCCGAAGCCGGGAAGTTCGTCCGACCAGAGTTCATCGACGTTGCGACGGAGTAGATGTCGACACCTTCGACCCCGCCCGTAGCGTCGAGCCATGCCTGGACGCGAGGAACCTCT
>JAUVPA010000065.1 GCA_030598905.1 Acidimicrobiia bacterium | reverse complement strand
TGCCGGGGGATAACACGGAGATGACGGTGGAGTTGATTGCGACGATCGCGATGGATGAGGGGCAGCGGTTCGCGATTCGTGAGGGTGGCCGCACGGTGGGTGCGGGCCGGGTTACCAAGATTCTCAAGTAACGGTTTGGTGTTGGGTAGTCGGTAGTCGGATATCGGACTACCGATGACCGACACCTGCGAGTGAGGAACGAACGAGCACATGGCCAGCGACAAACGTCCACCGATCAACCTCGCTTGTGAGAAGTGCAAGCGCAGGAACTACGTGACCACCAAAAACAAGACCAACACTCGGGAGCGTCTCGAGTTGAAGAAGTACTGCCGGTGGTGTCGGACGCACACTCCGCACAAGGAGACTCGCTAGGGCGATTCAGCCCGTATTTCGTAGTCCGGCGGCGAGGCCGTTGACGGTCAACAGGAGTGCCCGGGACAGCTGGGGATCGGTGTCTCCCGCCCTCGATCGCCGGAGCAGGGCCACCTGCAAGTAGCTGATGGGGTCGAGGTAGACGTCTCGTACGGCGAGCGTTCGCTGCAACACCGGGTGCCGGCTTACGAGCTCGGTTCCCGAGATGGCGGCGACTCCGGCTTCGGTGAGGGTGAACTCCTCCTCGATCACCGCAAATGGCTGCCTGTGTTCTTCGGGAACGAGGTCGGCGTAACGTGCCGCGATCGCCAAGTCGGTCTTTGCCAGCGTCATCTCGACATTGGAGATGAACGTTCGAAAGTACGACCATTCTTGGTACATACGTTCCAGGACCTCAGCTCCAACCTGCTCACGAGCCGCGGCCAGTCCGGTCCCTACGCCGAACCATCCGGGAACGATCTGACGGGATTGGGTCCAGCCGAAGACCCACGGGATCGCACGGAGATGGTCGATGCCGGTCGCGTCAGCACCGGGTCGGCGCGTCGGGCGCGACCCGATGTTCATCGCCGCGAGCTCGTTTACGGGTGTCGACGCCGTGAAATACGGCACCAGGTCGGTTGAATCGATGAGGGATCGATAGGCGTCGAAGGCGGCGTCGCTCAGAATGCTCATTGCCTCGTCCCACCCATCCAGCACATCCTGTGGTTGACGAGACGACCGGTGCAGAAGCGATGCTTCGAGGGTGGCGGCAACAGTCAGCTCGAGATTCGCCCTGGCGAGGTCCGGCAGACCGAACTTGTCCGATATCACCTCGCCCTGCTCGGTGATCTTGATGCGACCAGCGACTGTTCCCCACGGTTGGGCGAGGATTGCCTCACCCGTCGGCCCTCCGCCTCGGCCGACGGTTCCGCCCCGTCCGTGAAAGAGGCGAAGTTCGACTCCGTGCTCGAGTGAGACGTCGCGCAGATCGCGAGACGCCCGATAGAGCTCCCATTGCGAGGTTGCGACGCCGCCGTGTTTGTTGGAGTCCGAGTAGCCCAGCATGACTTCCTGCAGGTCGCCGCGCAGGCGGACCAGTTCTCGGTATGGGTCGCATGCGAGAAGCTGATCGAGGATTTCTCCCGCGTTGCGTACCTCCTCGATCGTCTCGAAGAGGGGCACGAAGCCGATTCGTGCGACGTCGGCTGTGAGATCGACGAGTCCGGCTTCGCGTGCCAACACCGCCGCAGCGAGGACGTCATCCGCCCCTCTCGTCTCGGAGACGATGAAGCTCTCGATGACCCCTTCCCCGAATCGATCCAACGCTTCTCGTACCACCAGAAGTGTTGCGACGACGTCGTCGGCGGTTGCTGCAGGAGATGAAAGGGGTCGATTGCCCGCAAGTTCGGCCGACAGTTGGGCCGTGCGTGCCTCACGATCGTGACTGACGTAGGCCTCGGCCTCGATCCTCTCGTACAGACCACGGAGCGAGTCGTGGAGCCTGCCCGCGTGTTGGCGAATGTCCATCGTGGCCATGGAGAAGCCGAACGCCGCAGCCAAATGGATGAGGCGGGAAACCGAGCCCTGGGCGATCAGAGCGCCTCGATCCTGTTCGAGTGAGTCGTGGATCAGGTACAGATCTTCGACGAGTCCGGAGCTCGACTGATAGTCCAGACCGGGGCGATGCGCAGTCCCTGCGGCGAGTCGAGCTCTCGTGTTGATCAGACGTTGATGGATGAACGCGAGCTTCTGTCGGTAGGGCTCACCTGCCGACAGCTTCGTGAAACGATCGTGAATCTGCGGAAGCAGTGCTGCGTCTGCCGCCAATGATTCGGACATGGCGGCGGACACAGACACGTTGCGATCCGAAGGGCTGAGGGCTACAGCCAGCCGCTCTACTGCAGCGATCAGTCGGCGGAGGCCGTGGTCGTGCTGCATCTCGAGCACATCCATCGTGACCTGCGGCGTCACCCACGGGTTCCCGTCGCGATCTCCGCCCACCCAAGTTCCGAACCGGAGGGGAGACTTGTCCGGAGTCAGGCTGACGCCCAGCCGACGCAGTTGGTGGCCCAGTTCGTCGTATACGTCCGCGACTGCGTCGTCGAAGAGGGAGTCGAGGAAGTACAGGATCGTGCGCGCCTCGTCTCCCGGCGTGGGCCTTGCTGCTCGCAGCTCGTCGGTCTGCCAAATGAGGTCGACCAGCTCGGCGATGCGGCGCTCCAGGCGGGCACGTTCTGTGTCCGATGTTGTCGCCGTCCGATCCGAGAGAAGGCGGGCGATCTCCTCAGTTTTGGTCTGGATCGACCGCCGCGAGGCTTCGGTCGGGTGTGCCGTGAACACGGGTCGGACCTCGAGACGATCGACGACGTCCGCTACGAGGTCGGCGTCGATCCCGGCTGAGGCGATTCTGTCGACGGTGGCGGAAAATTCGCCGCTATCGCCCCAGTCGCCGATGCGGTGGTGTTGTTCCGCGATATTGGCGAGGAAGAAGTAGGCGCTGAATGCGCGAACGAGCTGGATCGTGGTGTCGAGATCCAGGGTCGTGAGAAGCTCGTCCAGCTTCTTTGAGGCCGCCTGTTCTCCTCCCGGTGTGCCATCTTCTCCCGGTGTGCGACCGCGTGCCGCCTTCGTCAACTTGCGCACCTCTTCGACGAGATCGAGTAGCTCAGGCCCGTGCTGGCGGACGAGGGTCCCGCCGAGAAGATTGCCGAGAAAACGGATGTCGGCACGGAGCGCGGCGTCGGTGGATGAGGTCGTCATCGGTGGGATGAGCGTATACGCCATACTCACGGTCGATGACTCCAGCCGACCTCATCGGGGTTTCTTTCGGCCCGATCGATCTGTCACTCTCGACGGAGCGCGCAACCGATTACGTCGAGGCAACAAGCGACGATCCCGATCGATGGAACTCGTTCGCACCACCTGGATTTGCGTCGGTTCTCCTGTTCGCCGTTGCCGGTGACTTTCTGTGGGACCCCAGGATCGCGGCTCACACCAAGACGCTCCTGCACCTCGATCAGGCGTTTCGGTATTCGGCTCCGTTCGTTGTCGGGAGCACTGTGACCGTGTCGGGGGAGGTCACGCGGGTCCGTGAGCGTGAAGGTGCGTTTTTTGTCACATTCGAGGCGGTGGCCGTCGACGCCGGAGACGATCGTCTGGTTGCGACATCCACATTCCTCATGTCCTCGGAGCCGGCCGCCGATCCGGGACCTGACGACGGAGAACCCCCTGCCTCGGGTCGCGGAGACAGTGACACCCCGCGCCATTTAGAGGCAGTTGTCGGAGAGCCGATGCTGCTGGCGAAATCGGCGAGCCGGGCCGATCTTGTTCGTTATGCCTCGGCCACAAAGGACTTCAACCCGATTCATTGGGATCACGAAGCGGCTCGAGCGGGTGGGGCGCCCGGCGTGATCGTTCACGGTCTGCTGATGTTGGCTTGGGCAGCGCAGGCCGCCGGGTCGATCAGCTCAGCCCCCGATCCCGTTGCCCACATGAAGGTTCGTTTCCGGAGTCCGCTCCGTCCCTGCGAGCAGGCTCATGTAGAGGCCGTGGTACGTGACACCGCTCCGGATGAGCGCGATACACAAGTCGGGGTGCGCGTGTTGCGGGGTGCCGACGTCCTCGTGACGGGCGAGGCTACCGTTCGTCTCTCTCAGGAGTAACGACGTGTCAGGTCGCGAAGTCAGACGCTATGACGAACAAGACGTGGTGGATGCGGCCCGCAGCGGGGACCGTGGTGCGTTTTCGGAGTTGGTCCGTGCCCATCAGGACGAGGTGTACACATTGGCGCTCCGTTTGGTACGTGATCGAGAGGTGGCTGCCGACGTTTCCCAGGAAGCGTTCGTTCGTGCCTGGCGCGCGATCCCCCGCTTTCGTGCCGACGCCCGCTTCTCGACATGGATGCACCGGATCACGGTGAACACGGCCTTCAGCCATCAGGCTCGACTTCGCAGGCACCGCACCGCTCCACTCGACGGTCTTCACATCGACCCTGAGGCCGCTGGAATCGGACCGGAGCGAGCAGGGGAGAGCGCGTCTGTTCGTCCGAAGATCGAGGCAGCCCTCGGAGAGCTTTCGCAATCACTCAGCTCGGTAGTGGTCCTCAAGGACGTGTATGACTGGAGCCACGCCGATATTGCCGAACACCTGGGTATCAGCGTCACGGCTGCAAAGGTCAGGCTTCATCGAGGTCGTAAGGCCTTGCGCGAGATCCTGTGGGCAGAGGCGGGGGATCAATGACCGCCATGTGCCGGCTCGTGCAATCCCGGCTCCCCTCGCGAGATGGTGAGGAGTTCGGTGGTGCCGTCGGACGGCACATCGAATCATGTCTCCGCTGCCAGGCAGAACAGGCCCGGTATCTCTCGATGCGGCGCAAACTGCACATGCTCGAGGGGCTCACATATGTAGCCCCGCCCGATCTGGCCGCTGCAGTGATTGCGGATCTCGACCGAGAAGGGGCAGAGTCCGCCGAGAGCGCTGGTGCCGATGTCCGAAGGAAGGCCGTTGCCGCCGCCGCAGGTGCTGCTGTGGTGGCTGCAGGTGCCGTTGTCGTACTGGGCATGCGGCGAGGACGAGCTGCCTGAGTCGATCCCGCCCTCGAACAGCATGATCCTCTTCGCCCCGACCTACGCTGTGCGTCATACGTCCCTACGCTGTGGCGTCATACGTCGGTCTGTTTTGTACACTCTGGTGACCGGACCCGTTCGGCCGGAGGGGTGTAGCTCCAAATTGGCAGAGCGCCGGTCTCCAAAACCGGAAGTTGTGGGTTCGAGTCCCGCCACCCCTGCTCAGGAGGTACGCATGGCGAACCGTGAGATGCGGCGCCTGCAGGCAAAAGAGGAAGAACGCGCCAAGAAGAGGCGCCAGGAGAAGTCGCGCACGCCAAAGAAAGAGCGTGTGGGGTTCCGCCAATACCTACGAGAGGTTCGCCAGGAGCTGAAGAAGGTTGCCTGGCCGTCGCGTGAGGAGCTCACGACCTATACGATCGTGGTGTTCGCGACGACCACAGTGCTCACTCTGGTCGTGTTCGCGATGGACTGGGTATTCAAGAACGGTTTGATCAGGATTTTGGAGACAGCGACCTGATGGCAGATGTGATGGAAACGACGGCGTCCGAGCCTGTCGAGGTACCGGAAGAGGGAGTCGCCCCCGAAGGAGCCGAGCAGACGGCCGGCGCGGAGGTCGTCGTCGAGGTGCCCCTCAGCCCATACGACCTCCCCGGCAGTTGGTTCGTCGTTCATTCGTACAGCGGGTACGAGAACAAAGTGCGAGCCAACCTGCACACTCGCGTCAAGTCGATGCACCTCGAGGACCGGATCTTCGACGTGGCGATCGCGATGGAAGAAGTCGTCGAGTACAAGGCCGGTCGCAAGCAGACGGTGGAGCGAAAGAAGTTCCCCGGATACATCCTGGTGCGGATGTACATGGACGACGACACGTGGTACGCCGTTCGCAACACTCCGGGCGTGACGGGTTTCGTCGGGTCCGGAACCAAACCGACACCCCTGTCGCGGCGCGAGGTCGAGCGGATCCTCGGTGTCGCCAAGGCGGAAGACGCCAAGAAGGAGAAGCCGACATTCAAGCCGGCATGGGACGTCGGCGAGACGGTACGTGTGGTCGAGGGGCCATTCGCCGACTTCAACGGCGTGATCGAGGAGATCAACGTCGACCAGTCGAAGGTGCGAGTGCTCGTCGACATCTTTGGCCGGGAGACTCCGGTCGAGCTCAACTTCGACCAGGTCGTCAAATACTGAGTCGTTAGTTGTTCGTTCATAGTTGGTAGCCAGAAGCTCTGGTTTGACTGACAACTAACAACCAGTAACTGAGAACGAGGAACTCCAATGGCTCGAAAAAAGCTCATGACCGTGCTCAAACTGCAGATCCCTGCAGGCCAGGCGAGCCCGGCTCCACCTGTCGGCCCGGCGCTGGGTCAGCACGGCGTCAACATCATGGATTTCGTGCAGGCCTACAACACGGCGACGGCGAGCCAATCCGGCACGATCGTTCCCGTTGAGATTTCGATCTACGAGGACCGCAGCTTCACTTTCATCACGAAGACACCGCCGGCCGCTGTTCTGCTGCGCCAAGCAGCGCGAGTAGAGAAGGGATCCGGTGAGCCGCACAAAGAAAAGGTCGGTTCGGTGACGAAGGACCAGGTTCGCGACATCGCCGAAACCAAGATGCCTGATCTGAACGCCAACGACATCGAGGCGGCCATGAACATCGTCGAGGGCACCGCCCGATCGATGGGAATCGAGGTCGTCGCCTGACGGCGCTAACCGCTATCAGCGATCAGCCATCAGCAGTATCGGCCCGGCTGATAGCCGACAGCCGACCAGTGGGAGGAACCGCAGGTTCCGCCTGGACCACGGAGGAAACATGAAAAAGAGCAAGCAGCGGGTCGACGCGGAGCGTCGCTTCGACCGCGACACGTCGTACAGTCCCGGGGACGCTGTCGAGCTCGTCAAGAACCTGGCGTACGCCAAGTTCGATGAGTCCGTCGACGTATCGTTCCAGCTCGGGATCGACGCCCGTCAGGCCGACCAACTCGTCCGAGGTACCGTCAGCCTTCCCCATGGCACCGGCAAGACGATACGCGTTGTCGTGTTCGCCGAGTCGGACAAGGCCAAGGAGGCGGAAGAGGCCGGCGCCGACATCGTCGGCGGCAAGGACCTCGCCGACCAGATTCAAGGCGGAGGCGACCTCGACTTCGACATCGCCATTGCCACTCCGGATATGATGCCCGTCGTCGGAAAACTCGGTCCGGTTCTTGGACCCCGGGGCCTCATGCCCAACCCGAAATCGGGCACGGTCACTCAGGACGTTGGCAAGACTGTCGAAGCGTTCAAGGCCGGCCGCGTCGAGTACCGCAATGATCGATATGGCAACGTGCACGTTCCCATCGGCCGTGTGTCGTTTGATGCCGATCAGCTCAAAGAGAACTTCGCAGCGATTGCGGGCGAGATCGTCCGTGCCCGGCCTCCTGCCTCGAAGGGGCACTACATGAACAAGGTCGCCGTCTCCTCGACGATGGGTCCCGGTATCCGCATCGACACCGTTCAGATCGAGGAACTTGTCAAGGAAGACCGCTAGTGGTTTGTCGATCGTGACGCTCCACTACAAAGCGCCCGGCATCGCCGGGCGCTTTGTCTAGCGGGAGACCTGCTGCCTCCGGGAGGCGGCGATGTGCTGAGGTTTCGGGCAGACGGCGGGCCAGGAAGCCATCTACTCGTCTCCACCCCGTCTGGCCAGGGTAGGGGCTGGCCATGCGTGGCCGGGGCGACCAGACAAAGCCCTCCTCGGAACGGTGGTGGATCGTTCCCTGCCACCGGACGCAGTGGTCCCCGCTATGTGCGTAGAAGTATGGCAGACCGACACGGCCGCCCGCAATGGGAATTCGTTGATGCGCGCGCCGCCATGGCGGCGCTACCGGCGCATACGCGGCAGGCGGCGCGCCGTTCGAGCTGCGCCATACGTCGTTCTCCGCAATGTCGACAGAATGTGAGTTGGCCTACACTTCGGGAACCACTTCGGCCCGAGACCGTCGGTAGGTGTAAGTCCGCTTTGCGGCGCCGACGCAGGTCGTCCTCTTCTCGAGGGCTCCCGTCCGTCTCCGGTAGGGAGCCCCATTTTGGTTCCCGGTTGACACCTTGGGTTGTGTTGCTGCGGTGTGACGGTGAGAGCGAGACGAGGCGGACGACGGATGCCGAGACCGGACACGGTCCAGGCTGTCGCCGACATCAAAGAGCGACTCGAACGGGCACAGGCTGTGTTCCTTGCCGAATACGCTGGTCTCTCGGTGTCAGAACAACAGACGCTGCGACGCGAATTGAGGGCAAACGGAGCCGAGTTCAAGGTGGTCAAAATGACCCTGGCTCGACGCGCCGCTGCCGAGCTCGATCTCGACGAATTGGGCGACCTGTTGTTGGGTCCGACGGGTGTCGCATACGCCGACGGCGACCCGGTTGGGGCCGCCAAGGTGTTGCGTGACTTCTCGTCGCAGCACGACGTCTTTTCGGTCAAGGGAGGTCTTCTCGGACGTGACTTCCTCACCGCGGAGAAGATTGCAGAACTCGCCAAGATCGAGTCCCGCGAGGTCCTACTCGCCACGATCGCCGGGGCCATGAAGGCGCCCCTCGCCAACGCGGCGCGCTTGTTCGCCGCCTTGCCGCGTGAGGCTGCCGGTTTGCTCCAGGCGCTCCTGGAAAAGAAGCAGGAAGAGAGCCGTGAGCCCGAGGCCGAAGAGAGCCGTGAGCCCGAGGCCGAAGAGAGCCGTGAGCCCGAGGCCGAAGAGAGCCGTGAGCCCGAGGCCGAAGAGAGCCGTGAGCCCGAGGCCGAAGAGAGCCGTGAGCCCGAG
>JAUVPA010000115.1 GCA_030598905.1 Acidimicrobiia bacterium | reverse complement strand
TCCCCAGCACGAGGTACACGACGAGAAACACCGTCGAGAGTCTCGGATAAAGGCCGGTTCCTGCGCCACGCCATCCCGATGGCAGCATTTGGCGCCTGAATCGAACAAGCAGGATGATCACACCGGCGATCATCAGCAGATTGGCCGGACCGAGAAGTTCTTCCTCGAGACCGGAAACGAACCCAATGTTCACCAAGACCCCTGCGACGAACAGAATCCACATCTGTGCCACGCCGAGTCTGGCGTCGGCCCAGGAGCGGTCGTCACTCATCGTCCATTCGATCACGGCCATGGCCGCCAGGATGAGGTATCCAATCACCATCGCCGGCGGGTGAGCATCTGCAATGGCCACCGCGGTGTCATCGTCGAGGCCGGGGATCTCACCCTTGGCCGTGAAGTAACCAAGCATGATCCCGAAGACCGCTCCGACGAGTAGCGAGATCCATGCCAGCAACACACCGAGGCGGGCAACACTGCTTCGCTCGCTGGCGCCGTTGTTGCGGAACAACCACACAAGCGCCCAGATGACCACGATGAACACCAATGTGCCGCCGACGGGTCGTTGGATCCGATCGTCGAATATGGTGTCGCCCGCATAGAAGGCGGCGACGTACAGAGCGATTGCGGCGATCATCGCGTACGAGAGCCAGCGAGCGTGGCTGACGTCTACAGCGGTGAGCCGCCGGTCTCCTGTGAACATGAGAAACACCGTGCCCAGCAGCGCCAGTGTGATCCAACCCAGTGTTCCCGCGTGCAGATGTGTGACTGTTACATCTCGCTCGAAGTCAACGACATCAAGGCCGTTGAGAATGCCAATCACGATGGTGATGACAAACAGCAGCATCGCCGCGATGAAGGTCGTTCGGGCAACAGGCCACAGCTGTGAACGCGTGCCGATAACGGTCATGGGTCCTCCCTCCCGTTTCCGCGCTTGAACCTACGCCTCCGCATCAAAGCGTGTCGGTCGACCGTTCCGGTTCCGTTACGGGAACCAGAACGGCTGTCGCGTTCCTTTGCAACTATCAACTCGGAGAGGACTAGACCACCGGCCATGCGCTTCGTCGTCCTGTTGCTCGCTCTCGCCTTCGTTGTGGCTGCGTGCGGCGGCGAGTCCGGCCCGCCGGGGCCGTTTGACGAGGGCAAAGGTGTGTATGGCGACACCTGCTCGGTCTGTCACGGGTCCGCCGGTGAGGGCGGGACCGGGCCTCGCCTCGACGATGTCCTTGCCACATTCGCCTCCTGTGACGAGCAGGTGAAGTGGATCAGCCTCGGCTCGGCCCGCTGGAAGGACGAAGTGGGCCCCGCCTACGGAGCCACCAACAAACCCGTAGAGGGGGCCATGCCTGCCATGGACGAGCAACTGACAACGAATGAGATCGCTGCAGTTGCCGCCTATGAACGGGCTCAGTTCGGTGGCCTCGAGCGTGACGAGGCGCTGCAACAGTGCGGCTTCGCCATCGTGCCTGCTCCGGGCGGCTGATCAACAGCCCTCAGAGATCTCTCAGGGTGCCTCTGCTGCCTCCCCCTCAGGGGAAATGACGAGGCTCAGCCTGCTGAGCCGTAGGCCACCTCGTAGGCCGAACCGCCCGTGTTGTAGACATCGGTCATCGCCGACGGATCTCCCGGCGGGAACTGATAGACGGTGCCGGTGCCGAATGAGGCGACGTACACCATGTCGTCACCAGCCACAACGCCGAGTGCCCCCGGCACAACCGTCGCCGCGGCACCCGTCTTGGTGGCCGGGTCGATGCGCCACACCTCTCCCGATACCGAGTTGGTGGCCCAAAAGGCGTCGAACCCGTAGGCGATCACGTTGGCGTTCTGACCCGTGTCGATGAGGTCACCGACCTCGAAGGTGGCATCAAACAGGATCACCTGGCCCTCATTGAACAGGGTTGCCGCGATGTAGCTCCCGTCGGTCGAGACCGCTGGTGCCGAACCTTCGCTTGGCAGATCGATCGACTCGAGCGATCCATCCGCCTCGATACGGTTCAACGTCTTCGCAGTCCACGTCGTGACCCACGCCGAACCCGATGTCATCCCGGTTGCCCCGGCACCGACGTCGATCGTGGCGACCACCTCATTCGTGGCCGGGTCCACCTGGCTCACCGTGCCGGCCTCGAAACTCGAGACCCAGGCGAAGCCTTCACTGAACGTGACACCACCCGTTCCGCTTCCGATCTCGATGAGAGCGAGGATCTCGCCGCTCTCTCCATCGACGCGAGCGAGCGAGTTGGCCGGACTCGAAAGTGCAACCCATGCTGATCCGGCGCCAAGCGCCACCCCGTTGGCCGGGCTCGGCAGGTCGGTGACAAAGATCATCTCTCCCGTTGCCGGGTCGACCTTGTGGAGGCTTCCCGCCGTCTGATCGGTCACCCAGAGGGTCGACGGCGCCGTCGGAGCCGACGTTGTTGTCGTGGTCTCGGCTTCGGTGGTGGTCGTCGTCGTTGCGGCCGTCGTCGTTGTCGTAGCTTCAGTGGTGGTTGTCGCCACAGTGGTCGTGACGCCCGCCGTAGTTGTTGTCGTTTCGGCGCTGTCGTCCCCTCCACACGCCGCAATGATCAACGCAAATCCGAGACCGAGAGTGACGATCCGGCGCATGGCTCCCCCCATCTCCGGTTGCTGTTTAGGGGAGCCTACGTGCTCGGGCTCGACCTCCGTGACGGTTAGCGTTGTGGGCCGTGGCCCGCACAGCAACGATCACCGTCATGTTCACCGACCTCGTTGGTTCGACCGAGTTGCGGGGTCGGCTCGGCGACGATGACTTCGACGTCCTGCGACAGCGTCACGATGAACTGCTCACGTCGCTGATAGCTGACAACAACGGAACCGTCGTCAAGACGCTGGGTGATGGCGTCATGGCAGGGTTCGACAGCGCCGCGGACGCATCGCATGCCGCGGTGGCGATCCAGGGAGCCGCTGACACCGAGCAGTTCGAGATACGAATCGGAGTCAATTCGGGCGAGGTCGTCGTCACTGACGAGGGCGACTACGAAGGTATGCCGGTCGTTGTCGCAGCTCGAGTTTGCGATGCAGCAGGCGGCGGCGAAATTCTCACCACAGGCCTCGTCAAAGCCCTCGTTGGTTCACGGGGTGGCATCGAGTTCCGTCACAGGGGACCGGCGGCGTTGAAGGGAATCACAGAGCCCACCGATGTCTGGGAGATCTCCCGCCAACGAGCCAGTTCACGTGGTCGGGAGTCGGATCCGTTCCCATTTCCCAAGATTCTTTCTCGGGCCTCGGCAACGGTGATCGTCGGACGCGAAGAGGCTGCAGCGCAACTGGACCAAACGTTTGAGTCAGCGCGAGAAGGATCGCGAAGGCTGGTGATGGTCGCCGGTGAACCCGGGATCGGGAAAACCGCCTTCACTGCGGTGTGGTGCCGACGCGTTTACGACGATGGGGCCATCGTGCTTGCCGGACGCTCCCCGACTGAATCCGTTGTTTCCTACCAACCGTTCACGGAGATCCTGCACCAGGTTGTGTCGGCACGACCGGCGATTCTCTCCGAGCTCGGCCCCGGTGGTACCGAGTTGGCGCGGATGGCACCGGGTTTGACGGGAGCGGTTTCGTTGCTCCCCGTCCACGCTGACCCCAGTACCGAGCGGTACCTCCGCCTGGAAGCCTTCGTGAGCCTCCTCAATCGGGTCGCCGGGGAGGCGCCACTCGTGATCCTGCTCGATGATCTGCACTGGGCCGATGCCGCATCGTTGTCTCTCCTCGGTCACCTGGTGCAACACGCGTCGGAGGCCGGCATGGTTGTTGTTGGCACCTACCGCGATACCGATCTCAGTCGATCTCATCCGCTGGCCAAGATGCTCGGGGAACTTCGACGCCATCGACTGTTCGACCGCATCAGTCTCGACGGCCTCGAGGAGCATGAGGTGTCCGAACTGATTGCCGTCCGGGGCGGAGGTGGGATTCCCGAATCGATTCGCCACGCCATCTTCGAAGAGACCGACGGCAATCCCTTCTTCGTCGATGAGATCGTGGCCCACCTCGCCGACGTTGGATCTATTCGTAACGACGGCAGTTGGGCCGGCGGGGACGACGCCCTCGCCGCGGGCGTGCCTGAAGGAATCCGCGAGGTCATCGGGCGCCGCCTCGACGGTCTCAGCGATGAGACCAACAACACGCTCACGGTGGCCGCAGTTTCTGGTCGCGAGTTCGACTTGTCGATCGTGTCGACGGTTGCCGGCATGGGCATCGAGGACACTGAAGATCATGTCCAAGAGGCATCCAACGCCGGACTCGTCACTGAGGTGGCGGATCGGCCCGGTCGATATGCGTTCGCCCACGCCCTCATCCAGCAGACTCTGTACGAAGAGATCGGCTCGGCGCGCCGAGCCAGGCTCCACCGCCTCACCGCCGAGGCGATCGCTGAAGTATCGGGGCCGGTCGCCGAGTGTTGCCGACATTGGCTCTCCGCCCACGATCTGGAGAACGCAATCACCTCGCTCATCGCTGCGGCATACGAGGCCGAGGAAACGCTGGCCTTTGATGACGCCCATCACTACTTCGCCCAGGCGCTCGATGTCTGGGACGACGTGGACGATCCCTCAGCCCTCACGGGTCTCGACCTGGCCACACTGCTCTACCGAACCGGAGAAGCGGCCTACCGAGCAGCCGACAACGACGCCGCGGTCGCCCTCCAGCTGCAGGCACTCGAAGTCGTTGCCGATGACACCATGGCCGGCCTGATTCATGAGCGTTTGAGCCGCTACTACTGGATCGGAGGTAGAAGCCAGGCCGCGATCAACGCCGCCGACGAGGCGATCCGACTGATCCCGGTCGATCCGCCGTCGCGAGAGCGGGCTACCGCGATGAGCTCGGTCGCCAGTCTCAACATGTTGGGAGGGCACGAAGCCGAGGCAATCGAGCTCGCCACGGAGACGATCGAGCTTGCTCGGGCCGTCGGGGCACGACGGGTGGAAGGCCACGCACTCGTCACGCTGGGAACCGCAGAAGGTGAGCTGGGGATCGAGACGGGCCTAGGCCACATTCTCGAAGGGCGGGTGATCGCCGAAGAGGTGCGCGTCATCGACGACCTCCTCCGTTCGTATGCGAACTATTCGGAGATCCTCGGCAGTGGCGGGAAGCTCGAGGAAGCAATAGTCGACCTGACCGAGGGTATCGCCATCGCCGAGCGATACGGGCTGCACATCACGTACGGGAAGTACCTGTCCGCGGCGCTGGGCGGATTCTATTTCGCGCTCGGTCGATGGGATGAGCTGCAAAGCCTGCTCGAACGCAAACGTGGTAGCAAGGGTTTGGTGCAGGCCGATCTCAGCATGCTGGCGGCAGAGACGGAACTCGCCATCGAAACCGGCCAGTTCTCGGAAGCTCAGGTACTCCTTGATCGCCGCGCCGAAACAGGCCGCGAGACCACCGATCCCCAGGTCATAGCACCGTTCGCGCGTGACACTGCGCGACTGTTGCGGTTCGAGGGTGATCCGGTACAGGCCCTACAGGTTGCCGAGGATGGGATCAAACAACTCGCGGGCACGGACGATCATTGGTTCTCGGGGCTCATCGCCATCGAAGGCCTCGAATGTGCCGGCGATCTCTTCGACGCCGACCCTCGTGCCGAGTGGCGGGAGGCTGCCGATCGCCTCTGGCATGCCTACGGGGAACCGGAACCCACACACTGGAGAGGCCGGTTTGCCGAGGCAGCATATGGTCGCGCCGGCGGCGAAAACGTCGCCGATCTGTGGGCCGCGGCCGCAGATAAGTGTGATGCCGAGGGCCGGATCTGGCTTGGGGCCCAGGCCCGTTGGCGTCAGGCTGAAGCCCTCGCCCAAGCTGGGGACGTCGACGGAGCGCGTCGGCCGCTCACATCGGCGATTGGTGTTGCAACGTCACTGGGAGCGGGGCCAGTCCGCGCCTCGATGGTGGCGACGGCGGACTTGTTAGCGATAGAGGTCGGCGACTGAGCGTCGGGATCAGGAC
>JAUVPA010000177.1 GCA_030598905.1 Acidimicrobiia bacterium | reverse complement strand
TCATGTTCTGACCGAAGGCGATCTCACTCGATTCGGCGTTGACGAGATCGGCGACGGCAGAACGAGCCCGCTCGACGACGTCGTCTATCTCCCGACTCGTCACAAACGGCCCGTGGAGGTTGGCACTGCCGCGGGCCAGGAGGCTGCCCATCGCGTCGATGACGGCGTCGGGAACCTGCGTACCGCCCGGGCCGTCGGCGTAGACCGCGGGCAGTCCGCCGACCTCGCGTTCGAGTGCCGGGAAACGGTGGCGTACCGTATGCGCCTCAAAGACGGACATGCGCGGAGCGTACCCGGGTCCTTTACCCGATCATCTTCGTGCCGATAAGTGCGAGTGACGATGCCTTCTCCATCGACTGTTGTGCCGGTCATTCTCTCCGGTGGCTTCGGCACCCGGCTGTGGCCTGCATCGCGCAGACGCCAGCCGAAACAGCTGCTCCCACTTGTGGACGATCGGACCCTCTTCAGGTCCACACTCGATCGCGTTGGAGGAATCAGTGGTGTTGCCCCACCGGTGATCCTCTGCAACGAGGACCAGGAACCAGGTATCCAGCGGGATCTCGCCATTGCCGGCAGCGATGCCGCAACCGTCATCCTCGAACCGGTCGGAAGAAACACGGCGCCGGCTGTCGCCGTCGCTGCCCTCGAGCTGGCGATGCGCGACGAGGATCCGCTACTGCTCGTACTCCCCGCCGATCACGTGATCCGCAACGAGGAAGGCTTCACAGAGGCCGTCGAGCTCGCGACGTGGTTCGCCGACCGCAACTACCTCGTCACTTTCGGCATCTCGCCAACACACCCGGAAACGGGCTACGGATACATCCGCTTCGGCAAACCGCTCGCGGAGGGCGTGCGAGAGGTCAAGGAATTCAAAGAGAAGCCCGACCGCCGCACGGCCGAGGAATATGTCGTATCCGGCCGGTATCTCTGGAACAGCGGGATGTTCCTCTTCAAGGCTACGACCTACCTCGACGAGCTCGGTCGGTACAACCCAGAGATAGTGACCGCAGCGAAGGCGGCCCTCGACAATGCGCAACGCAAGGAGAACACCATCCGCCTCGACGAGGCATCCTTCATCGCGTCTCCGCGAGATTCAATCGACTACGCGGTCATGGAGCACACCGAGAGTGCCGCCGTCGTCCCGATTCATGCCGGGTGGAGCGATGTAGGTACGTGGTCTGCCCTCTACGACCTCGCGGAGAAGGACGACGACGGAAACGTGATCACCGGAGACGTGGAGCTGCTCGATGTCTCCAACAGCTATGTGAGGAGTGGCGGCCGACTCGTCGCCGCGATCGGCCTCGATGGCGTCGTACTCGTCGACACGAGGGACGCAGTGCTCGTTGCCAAACGCGACCGGGCTCAGGATGTCAAGACGATCCTGGAAAGGCTGCAACGGGCACACCGGCCCGAGACGGAGACCGACGGTGCCGAGCAGCGGCCGTGGGGACGCTTCGTGACCGTTGAACAGGGAAGGGGTGAACGGGGGCCGGGTTTCCGGGTCCTGCGGCTGTGGATCGACCCGGGGGCCAAGACATCACTCCAGACGCACCCCCATCGATCCGAGCACTGGATCGTCGTCAGCGGCACAGCGCGAGCCACAATCGGCAACACGACGCGCCTGGTGCCATCTGGCGACTCCGTGTTCATCCCCCATGGTGAGCCCCATCGACTGGAGAATGGCGGAGAGGAGACACTCGAAGTGATAGAGATCGATCTCGGGAATGACACCGGGGAGGGCGGCGTCACGAAACACGTCCATGCCGATGAAAGAGCGGAGAGGCCCGGATGACCATTGCCCTCGTCATGGGAGTGATCGCCGTGGTCGTCGTGCTCGTCATCATCACCCGCAATCAGTCACGTGTGAGGAAGGACGCCAAGGCCGACCTCGAGCGGGAGATCGAAGCCATGCAGGCTCCCGACATCATGGAGCTCGTGAAACAGGAGGTCGAGGAC
This sequence comes from Acidimicrobiia bacterium, assembly GCA_030598905.1. Classification (GTDB taxonomy): domain Bacteria; phylum Actinomycetota; class Acidimicrobiia; order Spongiisociales; family UBA5794; genus JAUVPA01. The sequence goes on along the minus strand of JAUVPA010000177.1, from coordinate 1,870 downwards.
ACGGGCGTCCTCGGAGTACCAGGGAGCGAAGGTGTCGACGTGACGGTCCTGCTGCAGGTATGGCAACGCGACGTCGCCGTTCGAGAATCGTGTGCCGACGGTCTCCGGTTCAAAACGGTGGAGGGAACCGCGGCCGAAGCGGCTTCGGCAGATACGGTGCGCCTCGTTTGCGACGGCGCCACCGCCCGCGCCGAACCGGGCTCAGGCGAAGACCCGGCAACGGAACCGGATGAGCCAACCAACGAATCGCCCGAAGATCAGGAACAGCGCGACGAAACAGCCGCGAATGACTGAGTGGTCTGGGGCGATGGGCCACTAAGCAGTTTCGGTGACCCCAAGCTCCTCGAGGATGAACGCCAGCACGAAAGCCTCGTCTTCCCACATGTCGTAGCGTCCCGATCGAGCGAAATGGCCGGCGCCCATCTCGGTCTTGAGGAGCAGCTTGCGGGTCCCGACACCGAAGGCCCGCATCTTGGCGACCCACTTCACCGGTTCCCAGTAAGACACTCGCGGATCGTTGAGTCCGGCTGTGGCGAGGATGGCCGGATAGTGGTCGACATCACCCAGATCCTCGTAAGGGGCGTAGGCCAACAGCCACTCGTACTGCTCCGGGACGTTCGGGTTCCCCCACTCCTCCCACTCGGTAACCGTCAGCGGCAGGTCTTCGTCGAGCATGGTGTTGACGACGTCCACGAACGGAACCTCCGCGACGACGGCGCGAAAGAGATCTGGCCGACATCGCATCGCAGCTCCGACGGTGAGCCCGCCGGCACTTGCGCCGCGGATGGCAACTCGGTCTCCGGCGCCGAAGCCCTCATCGATCAGGTGCTCGGTCACATCGATGAGGTCAAAGAAGGTCTTCTCCTTGTTGGCCATCTTCCCGTCTTCGTACCACGCCCTCCCCAGCTCCCCACCACCGCGCACATGGGCAACGGCAAACACGACGCCGCGATCGAGGAGGCTCAACCGAGCGATCGAGAACCAGGGATCCAGGGCAATCTCATAGGCACCGTACGCGTAGATCACGAGGGGTGCCGAACCGTCGACCGAGGTCGAACGGTGTCGAACCACGCTTACCGGAATGCGGGCACCATCGCGAGCAGAAGCCCACTCGCGAGATGCGACGTATTCAGTGCGGTCATAACCACCGAGGACCGGGGTCTCCTTCAACAGCTCTCGTTCGCCCGATTCGAGGTCGTGGTCGTACACCGAGGGAGGAGTTGTCATCGACTGGTAGCCGTAACGCAGGACCGAACTTTCGAACTCGTGGTTCGGGCCGGGGTACACGTCGTAGACGTCCTCACCCATCTCCAGCCAGCGCGGCGTTTCGCCGCTCTGCACGATCATGGCGCCCGACAATCCATCACGGCGCCCCCACACCACAACGTGATCTGCAAAGCAGCTCACAGCAGCCAGTTTCACGCCGGGCTCGTGGGCAACAACCTCGAACGGCGTAGATCCGTTCGTGCTCATCGACATCAGACGTCCGTCGAGAGCATCTTCATTGGTGACGATCCAGAAATCATCGGCCTTGTGGTCGACGGAGTACTCCACACCGGCCACCCGTGGTAGGACGCGACGCGGCGCAGCCAATGGATCGTCGGCAGGTACGACGAGCGCGTCCGCCGTGACCCTGGACTCGGCCGCAATCACCACAAACGCACCCGAACGCGTCCGGCGAACCGAGAGGTAGAACCGTTCGTCCGTCTCCTCGAACACCATGACGTCCTCGGAAGAAACGGCGCCGAGTTGATGGCGCCAAATCTGCCAGGGACGCATCAACTCGTCGGGGACGGTGTAGAAATAGTGAGACGAGTCCGATGCCCACGCTCCTCCCACGTATGCGAGCGGAATCTCATCGTCGAGATCC
>JAUVPA010000100.1 GCA_030598905.1 Acidimicrobiia bacterium | reverse complement strand
CACGAGAGTCTCCGGCTGGTACTGCTCGTGGCCACAGAAATAGGCGAATCGAGTCACGGAACTCCGCAGGACGGGGTGCGGCAGCCTATTACCGAAGCAATCCTTGGGATACGAGCCCTTTGACGCCAGAGTTCAGGCCTTTGAGGGAGATGACAAGGAGGAACCGGTATGTCTCCATCTGCCAGAAGATGGCTTGCCGAGGTTCTGGGCACGTACGTCCTGGTGCTGTTCGGTTCCATGGCCATTCTCGCGGGAACTGAAAGGAGTTCGGGCACGCAGATCATCGTGGTGGCTTTCGGATTCGGTCTTGCCCTGCTTGCAGGGCTCTATGCGTTCGGTGAGGTCTCCGGCGGCCATTACAACCCGGCCGTCAGCCTTGCCATGCTCATCGACGGGCGTATGAGCGTTGCCGACTTCGCCGCTTACGTCGTGGCCCAGGTCGGTGGTGCACTTCTGGGGTCCATCACCGTGTTGGCCGCATCGAGCCGAGAGGCAGTTGCCACGACCAACACCGTTCTCGGACCCAACGTCGAGGCGTGGGAGGGGTTCCTCCTCGAGGCGTTGTTCACCGCGTTCTTCCTGGCCGTGGTCCTCAAGGTGACGACAAGTGCTTCGAACGCCAAGACGGCGTTCATCGGCATCTCGTTCACGCTGGTAGTGATTTACCTGGCGTTGGTCCCATTCACCGGCGCTTCGGTGAATCCTGCCCGATCGATTGGGCCGGCCCTCGTGGGTGATTACAACGCCGATCTGTGGATCTACGTGATTGCGCCTTTGGTTGGTGCCGTTATCGGCTGGGTGCTGTACAAGGCGGTCACCACCGGGAGCGAAGAGAAGTCACTCGAGTAGTCCTGTTCTTGCGTAACCAGCCGGCGCATACCGCCGGGGGTTTACGCATGAACACGGGTGGTGGATTGCTCAAGGGCGCTCCCGAACAGGCCGAAGGATTGGCGAGTGTTGCCGCGAACGCGGCCGCCCGTCGACCGAAGGCACAGACATGCCGGGAACGATCCGCAGAGTCACGGCACCATCCATTCTCCTCGTCGAGGACAACCCCCTCCATGTGAGGCTGGTCTCCGCGATGCTGAGCGAAGTGTGGCCGGGATTCGAGGATCTCCACCTTGCCCGCCGCTTGGATGAGGCCGTAGCCATGCTCGCTGAAGTCATGCCCGACTGCGTGCTGCTCGACCTCGTGCTCCCGGATGCCGACGGGCTGGAAGCCGTCAACGTCATGTTGGCCGCCGGTCCCGATGTGCCGATCGTCGTGCTCTCCTCCTACGACGATGACGAGATGGCCCTGCGTGCCGTGAACGAGGGTGCGCAGGACTATCTCGTCAAGGGTTCGGTCGACTCCTATGAGCTTGGTCGGTCCATTCGTTTTGGCATCCAGCGCCACGAGGCCCGCACCGATGCGGTCACAGGCGAGGTCCTCGCTTTCCCCGGCCAGCGCATCACTGCCCATACCGTCGCCAATGCAGGGCGCCGAGTTCTCGGCGCGACGCTGATCGACACCGATGGCGTCATCGAGAGAGCAACCAGTGAAGCCGCCGGTCTCTTCGGGCAGGGTCTCGAGGACCTTATCGGCTCCCCTCTCCGGGATTCGATCCACAGGGACGACCGCTCCTCGTGGGACGAAGCCGTCAAGTCGATTGGAGAAGACACCGGTGCCGTCTCCGAGATCGAGCTGTGCGTTCACGACGGGTCGGACGTCGATCGAGCGGTGGTGGTTCGGATCAAGCCGATGTGCGGCGCCGACGGCACCATCGATTCACTTCTGGTCACCTACGCCGAGTCCATCGCCACCGAGTCCGATGCTCCCGAGGGCACACAGGTGGCGATGTCCGACTGGATCGGCTGAGGCTCAACCCGGTCGCGGCGGTAGGTGCCGCTCGCGGGAGAACCTCACTTTCTCGCCCGACGCGTCAGACATCAGGCCGTTGAGCGCGGGCGGCGCCTCTCCCAGGTACTCCGTTGCCATCATCCACGGTCGTTCTGATGTTTCGGAAAGGACGTCGCCGACAGCCGCGATGACACCTGCTACATCACTTCGCTGATCGATCGCCATCCGGACGGTGACTTCGAGCCAGGCTATTTCAACCTCCATCGTGGTTGGATCATTTGTACCTGGAGGCACCGACAGAAAGCCGACAGTCAGATCGTCTCTTCCGGGCCCGTGCGGTCCTTGAGCCCGCGTACGACGAGGCCGGCAATGAGGATGCCGAGCAGAATGGCGTAGACACCGCTGCCCTTGAGGTCTTCGGCGCTGGCGCTGAAGGACACGGCGAGTCCCTCGACGGGGCTGAAACCCGCCGGATGGACCGTGGCGTGGGTAGCCGCCGCACCGGCCCCTCCGTCATGGTCCTCCATGCTGGGGACCATCAGCATCGGCATGGAATTTTCCACGGCGAGCCCGGTCTTCATCATGAAGACCTCGTACATTCCTTCGGGGATCTCGGGCGCCGGGGGCGCCGGGTCTTGGGGCGGAGTCGGCGGAGGCGGTGGAATCTCGTTGATCTTCGGCGGCAAGGTTGTCGTTGTCGTCGTAGTCCGAGGCTCCGTGGTGCTTGTCGTCCGATGGGGCTCGGTGGTTGTCGTCGACGGTGTCTGTTTGGTTGTCGACGTTGTCGATGAAGTTTCGGTCGACGAGGTGGACGTCGTCGACGTGCTTCCTTCCCCAATCTCAGCTCGGATCTCAACGTCGTCGACCAGGAAATACGAACTCACGGACTCACCATTGCTCCCGATAAACCGGATCTGAGTGTTGGCAGCCGCCCACTCGGTGATGTCGATTCTTTCGTGGAAGCGCAGACCGCCGTCGTCGGTGTCGAGTGGAATCGTGACGAGAACCTCCCAGGACTTACCGCCGTCGGCCGAGATCTCAGCCGTCACCGTGCCACCCGGCTCGCCGAGCAACTGGCGTCCCCAAACGAAGCGCAGCTCTGCCGACTCGGCCTTGGCCAGGTTGGCGACTCGGTAGAGGCCGATTCCATTGAGGTTGACTGCCTCCCCGCCCATCATGGCGCAGAACTTTCCTTTGCAGTACTCGTGATTCCACACGTACACGGAACCGGCCAACGGGTCGGTGTCTTCGCCGATCTCGTGCCAAGGACCGAAGAACTCGGTGTTGCCATCGTTTCCGGAGTAGTCCTGTTCGGTGAACTTGTCCTTCATCGTGATCGTCGAGGTCGCGGCGCCGGCGGGCATGATCCAGAAGGACAGCACCAAGGCCGCGGCGAGGGCGATGAGTGCGGTGCGCTTCACCATCAATCGAACCTGATCACGTAGTCGGGCGGAGTCGTATCGGTGAACGGATCGTCGACGCCGATGTACGACGAAGTGGCATGAATCGAAGCAACGCGAAGCGCGGTCTCGTGGTGGTTCGGATTGGGTGAAATCTGCAGGATTGGAGGCAATTCCTCCTCGTCGTCTCCCGCGATGACGAGACCCTCGGCAAGTGGCAGCGTCACCACGAAGTTGGTCCATCCATAGGAACGCACATAGCTGACGTCTCCGCCCATCCGCTGTGTGAGCGACCGGGCGATGGAGAGGCCGAGGCCGACGCTGCCGGTGAGGAGGCTGTCTCTTCCCTCGTGGACAAAACGGTCGAACAGTCGTGCCCGCACGGACTGCGGGACACCGTCGCCGTTGTCGGCAACGGTGATCACGGCGTGCTCGCCGCTTTGGTCGAGGACGACCTTGATCTCGTCTCCGCCGTGTTTGATGGCGTTCGAGACGAGGTTGCGCACGATCTGGCGTGTGCGAATGGGGTCTGCGTAAACCGCGTCGGCGCTGCCCTCGATCGACACGGCGAAGCCGGCCCTGTCAAGTGGTGTCACGACGTCGCTCACAGCCGCCGTCACGTCGACGACGGTGGCCTCGAACGTCATGGCGTCAGAGTCGAGACGCGCTGCGCTGAGCAGGTCCTCGACCATGCGGCTCAGCTCCGAGGCCTCGTTGTTGATGTGGCCGATGAGTTCGAGCGCCTCTTCGGGATCGATGATTTCCTGCTCGATCAGATACTCGGAGAACCCATAGATGCCGGTGAGCGGCGTGCGCAGCTCGTGGGAAACACCGGCGATGAACTCGTCCTTCGAGCGGCTCAGCTCGCGCTCGGCGCCGATCTTGGATTCCATCTTCAGATGGGCCTCGCGTTACTGGCGCCTGGCTAAGATGAAGTAGGCGACTAGCGCCGCCGCCGGAATCAGAAGGGTGGCGAGAATCTGGGTCACCATCCCCATCACTCCTGCGATTCTCTCCGTCGTGTCGATTCGGGCGGAGATGGACTCCTGGATGGCGAGGAGATCGGTCGTGCTTGCTGCGTATGTGTCCTCCACCACCGTGGAATAGGTGATGTTCGCTTCGCCGACCTCGCCCGATGCAATATGGTCGATCGTCTGGCGCCCGGCATCGATGAATTGGTCCAAAAGTGCGAGTGCGGGAGCAACCTGGTCGCGGAGGTCGCCGTCGGTGAGGCTGTCGGCGTTGCGGGCCCACGTCTCAACGGCGTTCAGGTTCGTCGCGGCTTCGCCAATAGCCGTGTCGCGGGCATCTGCCGATGCGACGCCGAGCTCGTGGTCGATGCCGAACACCAAGGCCTGAGCGGTCGCCGCCCGGGCGATTGCGGCCGATCCGGACGTGGCATTGGCCCAATGCAGAGCTTGGGCGTTGGCTGCTACCCGGGATGCGCTCGCCGAAGTGGCGAATACAAACGCTATCGCCAGGAGCGTGACGGCCAGCCCGGCGCCGCCCAGCACCGCGACGATGCGACGGCGGGTTCGGGTGCGCCTGTCGTCAGGAGTCGCTGCGTCGGTCATGTGGTTCTCCCTGTTGATCGGCACGTTTGGTACCTCTTCTGGAGGGTGATTCGAGGAGGGGTCGAGCGAACTAGTCCCTCATCCCACAGGTACGATCGGATCATGAGTGACCGAGGCCGGTCGGGCGCGTTGCGTGTTGGAGTGCAGCTACCGGAGGTGGAAAGGCCCATTGGGTGGGTGGAAATGCGCGACATCGCGCAGACGATCGAGGCAGTCGGATTCGACTCCATCTGGGTCGGAGACCACCTTCTCTTCGAGCATCAAGACGGCGTCACACGTGGCCCCATGGAGGCGTGGACGGTTCTCGCCGGGCTCGCCGAGGTCACGCAACGGGTTCAGATCGGGCCACTCGTCGCTGCGACCAGCTTCCACAGTCCCGTCATGCTCGCCAAGAAGGCGGCCACAGTCGACGAAATGTCGGGCGGCCGGCTCATCCTCGGCCTTGGTGCGGGGTGGAACCGGCCGGAGTACGACGCCTTCGGGTTTGCCTACGACAACCGCGTGAGCCGTTTCGCTGAGGCATTCACCGTCATCCGCCGCTTGCTCGTCGGCGAAGTCTTCGACTTCGACGGTGACTACTACATGTTGCGCGGAGCCGAGGTGACGCCGCGACCTCGCCCGGGCATCCCGCTGATGATCGGCTCCAACGGACCCCGCATGCTCCGGATCGCGATGCCTCATGTCTCGATGTGGAACAGTTGGTTTGTGTGGTTCAACAACCGGGCCGCCGGGTTGGACCCCCTTCTGGCCGAAGTTGATGCCGCCTGTGCCGCTACCGGACGAAATCCCGACGAGGTGCAACGCACGGCAGCCGTCTTGGTGCAACTCGAAGGGGGAACCGGGAGAAGCGCCGGGAGCAGCTCTCGGCCGGAGTCGGCGCCGATCACGGGTTCGGCCGAGTCCATCGCCGAGGAATTGAGCGCATTCCACGCCGCCGGGATCACCCACCTGCAGCTGGTTCTCGATCCCATCACGCCGAGAGGAGTCGAGAAGGCCGGAGCGATCCTGGCGATTCTGCGCTGAAACCGCACCATGTCCACCGAAAGCGCGAATACCATCGTTGCCATGTGGCGCGGACTGCTCATCACGGCGAGCACCGTCCTCCTCCTGTCCGTGACCGTTGCCGGACTGTTTTCGTTTGACAGAAACGCGTACGACGGCCGGGTCGCCCGCAACGTGACGGCGGCCGGCATCGACCTTTCCGGCCTCACGACGGCAGAGGCTGAGGAGACGCTGGGACAATTCGAGGCACGTGTGCTTGCGCCCCTCGCGATCGACGTGGACTCGGAAGAGGTTCTTCTCAATCCCGTGGATATGGGCGTGCAGGTCGACACCACAGCCGTCGTCAAGCAGGCGATGGCCGTTGGCAGGCGAGGCACGTTGCTCGACGAGTTCGCCGATTGGGTGTTCAGCTGGTCCAGAACCGTTGAACTCTCGGTCGGTGTGGCCTACGACTTCGACGCCGTGCGAGCAACGCTCGACGGGCTCGAAGCCACGGTCGTCGATAGACCTCCGTTCCAAGGGGCGATCGAGCTGCGTGGTCACAGTGTGGTTCCCCTTCCGCCGGTGGAAGGCGCGACACTCGAGTTCGATACGGCGGCTGCACTCGTCTCAGGTGCTCTCCAGTCGCCGCGGAGGGTCGATATTCGACTCCCGCTCGTTCCCCTCCCAACCCTGCT
>JAUVPA010000132.1 GCA_030598905.1 Acidimicrobiia bacterium | reverse complement strand
TACGCCAAGTCGTGGGGGTCGATGCTGACAACGGAGGACCACGAGGAGTCGGCGAAGATCAGCGAGAAGTACATCGACTGGATCGCCGACGAGCGCCGCATCGCCATGGCCGACGAAGACGCCATCTACATGCACCCGTTGCCCGCCGATCGCAACGTCGAGGTGACCGACGGTGTCATCGACGGCCCCCATTCCGTGGTCTTCGACCAAGCAGAAAACCGCCTCCACGCCCAGAAAGCCGTGATGGCACTGACGATGTAGCCCATTGATTCGCGCGGCGCTATGGCGCCGCTACCGGCGCGTCGCCGGGCCACACGCACGCGCCATACCGCGATGCGGCTGGCTGCGATGGGCCGGAAGCCCCGCCCCCAGCGGCGCGCGTATGAATAGGCTCGGCGCATGACGACGACCGCCTCCGCCACCGTCTCGTTCGCACTCAACGGGGCCGTGGTCGAAGTCGCCGCCGACCACCCTCACCTCCTGTCGGCACTGCGCGAGGAACTGAACGTCACCTCACCCAAAGACGGCTGCTCCCCCATGGGTCAATGTGGGTGTTGCACGGTTCTCGTCGATGGCAAGGCTCGCGTCGCCTGTGTCACTGCCCTCGACAAAGTGGAGGGCAAGGAGATCACAACACTCGAGGGATTCGACGACGCGGAACGTGACCGGTTGGCCCGGGCCTTCGCCGCCTACGGGGCACTCCAGTGCGGGTTCTGCACTCCCGGCATCCTGGTGCGCACCAAGGCCTTGCTCGACGACAAAGGCCCCGACCTCGATCGCAAAACCGCCGCCGGCCGTCTCGGCGCACACCTGTGCCGCTGCACCGGATACAGCAAGATCTTCGACGCCATCGAGGCGCTCGCCCGCGGTGAAATACCGGCCGTCGAGCTCCCCGCCGGTATCGGCAAGAGCGGCGCCAAATACGAAGCAACCGAGCTGGCTCTCGGCGACCGCGGCTACATCGACGACCTGCGACCGGAAGGGCTCCTCCACGCCGCTCTCCGCTTCACAGATCACGCTCGAGCCGAAGTCGTTTCTCTCGACACGTCGGCGGCAGCCGCGGCAGTCGGAGTGGAGGCGGTTTTCACCGCCGACGACGTTCCCGGCGAGCTGCGTATCGGGTTGATCGACAAGGACTGGCCGGTATTCATCCCGGTGGGAGGACGGACGTCCTACTACGGAGACGTGATCGCGATCGTCGTTGCCGACACCAGGGAACACGCACGTGCCGCGGCCGAGCTGGTCGATGTTCGGTACAACGTCTTGAAGCCGTTCACCGACCCGGCCGTGGCCGTTGCCAGCAACGAGAACGCCGTGTGGGGGCTCGAGGGGAACGTGCTCTCGGTGTCCAAATACGACAGGGGCGATTTCGATGCTGCTTACGCCGTGTCGGCACACACGGTTCACGAGACGTTCATTACCCAGCGTGTCGAGCATGCCTTCCTCGAACCCGAGTCGACGCTCGTCATGCCGGGTGGGGATGGGAGGCTGCGCGTCTACTCCGGCGGCCAGGGTGTGTGGGACGACCGAGATCAGATCGCGTCTGTCCTCGGCATCCCCTCAGATGAGGTCGTCGTCGAATTGGTGTCCAACGGGGGTGCATTCGGCGGCAAGGAGGACCTGTCGAATCAGGCCCAGACGGCGCTGGCGTCCCTTCTGCTGGTTCGGCCCGTCAAGTGCACGTTGTCGCGTGAAGAATCGCTGCGGCTCCACTCCAAACGACATCCGATCAACATCGAGATCTGGGCCGGATGCGATGAGGACGGCAGGCTCACCGCGTTGAAGGCCCGCATGCTTGGAGACTCCGGCCCATACGCCTCGGTCGGCATGAAGGTTCTCGAACGAGCGGCCGGACACGCCAGCGGACCGTATGTGGTTCCGAACATCGACGTGGAATCCGTGGCGGCACGCACCAACAACCCGACGTGCGGGGCGTTCCGTGGATTCGGAGCCAACCAGGCCCAATTCGCCATGGAAGGCGTCATCGACCGTCTTGCCGAGAAGACGGGGATTTCCGGCTGGGAGATGCGTTCCCGCAATGTCGTCGAGCCGGGCGCGGTGTGGGGACCAGGCCAGATCATGGACGAAGGGAGCGCGGGCGGCCGCCAATGCCTCGATGCCGTCAAGGCTCACTACGACGCCGCACTCGCCGCCGGCAAGGCGGTCGGGGTGGGCTTGGGTATGAAGAACAGCGGTTTGGGAAACGGCTACACCGAGGTCGCCCGCGCCGTCGTGCGCTTCGACGACGACGGCACCGTTGAGGTTCGTCATTGCTGGACCGAGATGGGCCAAGGCGTGCACACGGTTGCCCTCCAGGTAGCCGTGGAGGAACTCGGCGTGGACCCGGCATCCGTGCGGGTGACGGTCGACACGACGCGTGAACTGGGCGCCGGCCAAACCACAGGGTCGCGAGGAACTCTCATGGGAGCAGGCGCGGTCGCAGATGCGTGCCGGGTCGCCGACGAGGCAGGGCGCGAGGTGGGCGTCGACTACGAGGGCCGCTACGTCGTGGACTGGACGAACGCACTCGAAGACGGCGCCGAAAACCCCATCATTCACAGCACCTTCGGGTACGCGGCTCAGCTGGTCATTGCTGATGCACAATCCGGCGCGATCGAGAAGGTCGTCGCCGCTCACGATGTCGGCAAGGCCATCAACCCCATCCTTTGTGAAGGCCAGATCGAGGGTTCGGTCCATATGGGGCTCGGCTACGCGCTGTCCGAGGAGTTCCCGACGGACGAGGAGGCCCGTCCGACCAACATGACGATCCGCAGCCTTGGGATCCTTCGCCCGAAAGACGTGCCCGAGATCGAAGTCATATTGGTGGAAGCCCCGCAGCCGGGTTCCCCCTACGGCGTCAAGGGTGTCGGTGAGATTGGGCTCGTCCCGACGGCCGGGGCCGTGGCCGCTGCTCTCCACCAGGTCGACGGCAGATGGCGAACCCGGTTGCCGATGGGCATTCACGATCCGGTCGCAAGCTGATGTCAGCCACGACACCCGGGCTCGTCTGTGCCCATCACCATCTCTATTCGGTCCTGGCGCGGGGCATGCCCCCGCCGCCGAAGGTCCCGACCACATTCCGGGAGATCCTCGAGCAGATCTGGTGGCGACTCGATACTGCGCTCGACCTCGAGATGCTTCGCTGGTCCGCCATGCTCGGCGCCGTCGAAGCGTTGGAGGCTGGCACAACGGGCATCGTGGATCACCACGAGTCGCCCAACGCCATCGAGGGCAGCCTCAGCGTCATCGCCGAGGCCTGCGAAGAAGTGGGTGTGCGCGTTCTGGCTGCATACGGCGTGACCGACCGGCACGGAGCCGACGGCGCCGCCCGTGGGATCGAGGAGAACCGCCGATTCCTCGGCGAGGGCAACAAGGGACTGGTCGGCATCCACGCCGCCTTCACGTGCAGCGACGAATCGCTGTCCGCCGCCGCCGATCTCGCCGCCGAGTTCGGAGTGGGTGCCCACATCCACGTCGCGGAGGGCCCGGAGGACGTCGTCGCTCCCGGCCGGCTCAGCGGTCTCACCAACAACAAATGGCTGCTGAGCCACGGCGTGTATCTGCCAGATGACCACGGACTCGACGGGACGATCCTCCACAACCCACGGTCAAATCTGAACAACTCGGTCGGCTACGCCAACCCTGGCCGCTTCGACAACCCGGTGGCACTGGGCACAGACGGCATCGGGGCCAACATGATCGAGTCTTTCCGCCTCGCCTACGTCATGCAGCGCTCGGTGGATGTCACGGCTTCACCGGAGACGTCGTGGGATTGGCTCGGCACCGGGTGGGATTTGATGCCTGCGTGCCGCGAGGACCGGGTCGTGTGGTCGTACGAGCCCATGGACCCATGGCACTTGGCGTTCACGCCGGGCGTTCGTCCCCTCGAGATCACCGTTGGAGATGAGGTCGTTTTCGACGAGACCGGGCCGACCCGGGTCGATGCCAACGAGGTACGCGCCAGAGCGAGGGAGCAGGCCGCTCGCCTGCATGCCAGGCTGTAGACCACAATGGATCACCCGCCTCTCACCCCGCTTCCACTGGGAACGCTGCTCGGACGTATTGCCCACGAATGGGAGTCGCGCAAGCGGATCTTCGATCTACCGATCGCACGGATCTTCAACGCTTCGGAGGGTCCGGACCTCACCATGGATTTCATGGGGCGCAAGGCGGCAACGCCCGTCGGCCCCGCCGCGGGTCCTCACACGCAGCTTGCCGAGAACATCGTCCTCGCCTGGCTCAGTGGCGCCCGGATCATGGAGCTGAAGACGGTGCAAATACTGGACGAGCTCCAGATCAACCGACCTTGCATCGACATGGAAACGGTCGGCTACAACATCGAATGGAGCCAGGAACTCAAGATCGAGCAGTCGCTCGAAGAGTATGTCAAGGCGTGGATGATGATTGAGATCCTCAGCCATTGGGCCGACGTCGAACAACACATCGGTCCCGACCCCGGCCCGCTGATCTTCGACATCTCGGTGGGATACGACCTCGCCGGCATCTCCAACCATCGGGTCGGGGCATTCATCGATGGCCTCATCGACGCCGCGCCGTCCATCGACCGCCTCCGGCACGAGATTCCCGAACCGTTCACGGCCTGGCGTGATCACACTTTCCCCACCCGCATCGCGGACACCGCGACGCTGTCCACATTCCACGGGTGCCCACCCGACGAGATCGAATCGATCACGAAACATCTCATGACGCGCCATGGGCTCGACGTCATCGTGAAGCTCAACCCGACGCTGCTCGGCTTCGAGCGCGTCAGCAGAATCGTCCAGGGAGTCCTTGGCTACGACGAGGTGCGGCTCCGCCGTGAGGACTTCGACCCCGACCTCCAGTTCGAGCGGGGTCTCGAGTTGATCGGAGAGCTCGAGAGTTTCGCCGCAGAAAACGGAAGGCGATTCGGTATCAAGCTCACGAACACCCTGGTAGTCGAGAACCACCGCGACTTCCTGCCGGACAGCCCGATGTACCTCTCCGGGCAACCTCTCCACGTCCTCTCGACAACTCTCCTCGGTGCCCTCCACGAGGCACTACCGGGCATGCTCCGCGTCGACGGACAGGCCGGCCCCGTCCAGGTCAGTTTCTCCGCAGGGATCTCTCGAGAAAACGTGGCCGACGCAGCCGGACTTGGCCTGGCGCCGATGACCGTCTGCTCGGACCTGCTGCGGCCGGGCGGCTACGGACGCCTCAAG
>JAUVPA010000089.1 GCA_030598905.1 Acidimicrobiia bacterium | reverse complement strand
GGCATGCCAAGGGTTTTGGCGGCATGGTGCACTTTGACCACACCGCGAAAGCCATCGTGATCGGTGATAGCGAGAGCGGTGTAACCCAACTCGGCAGCCCGTTCCACCAGCTGATGCGGATGAGATGCCCCGTCGAGGAAGCTGTAGTTGCTGTGGCAGTGCAGCTCGGCATAACGGGTCACCCCACCACCCTAATCGAACATATGTTCGATTGCCGGCTAGGCAAAGCAACTCGCCACCGCGTACGATTGACACATGATCGAGTTCTCCATCGACCTGCCCAATCGTCCCGGCCAACTCGCCCAGCTCGCCCGCGAACTCGACATGGCCCACATCAACATCCGTACTCTCTCCGCAGTGACGGTGGGCGAGCAGGGATTCGTCCGCATCGTCGTCGACGACGCCGATGAGGCGAGAGGTGTGCTCGACGCCATGGGCGTCAGCTATCACGAGAGGCGCATCGTCAGCGCCACACTGCGCGACAAACCCGGCGCACTCGCCGACCTCGCCGACGCCCTGGCCGCCAACGGCACCAACATCGAAGGCCTCTACCTGCTCAGCTCCAACGATGGCGAGCTCCGCTTCGCTATCGCGGTGGACGATCCTGAGTTCGTCGGCAACGGCACCGCTGCTTAGCGCGTAGGATGCCTACATGACGGAGTTCTCGGTGACCCTCGCCAACCGGCCCGGACAGCTTGCGACTCTCGCCCGCAGGCTCGCCGATGCGGGAATCAACATCGAAACACTCGCCGCCATGGCGATCGACGGCGAGAGTCTCCTCCGTTTCATGGTCGACGACGCCGCAGCCGCCCGGCGCGTCCTGGGTGAGGCCGGGGTCAGATTCGAGGAGCGTGCCGTCCTCGATACCTTCCTCCCCAATCAGCCGGGCAGTCTGGCCAGCGTCGCAGAGGATCTCGCCGTCGCCGGCGTGAACATCGACACGATCTACCTGCTCCACTCCAGTGCGGAAGGCCTGCACTTCGCGTTGACGGTCGACGACACCGAGACAGCGCGTACCAAGCTCGCTTCCTGACACCCATGGCGCTCGGATTCGGCCTCATCTCCGGACAGCGGGCCCCGGATCTCGAGCGCAGTTGGTCCGATACCTATCACGAGATCATCGATCTCACCGTTCGGGCCGAGCTCAAGGGCTACGACTCGGTCTGGACCACGGAACACCACTTCGTGGACGACGGTTACATGCCGAGCCTCCTCGTCACGAGCGCAGCAATGGCTCAGGCCACGAGCACGATTTCCATCGGAACCGGAGTCCTCCTAGCTCCCCTCTACCACCCACTGCGGCTTGCCGAGGATGCTGCAACGGTGGCGCTCCTCGCCAGAGGACGCCTCGAGCTCGGCCTGGGCCTTGGCTGGTCCGAGATCGAGTTTGCTGCACTCGGCGCCGACTTGGGCAGCCGGGGACGCGCGATGGACGAGATCCTGCAGATCCTGCCCCTGGCATGGAGCGGAGAGCCGTTCCGCTGGGACGGCGATGTCTATTCGTTCCCCGAGATCGGCGTGAGGCCGACACCAGAGAGCCACATCCCGCTGATCGTCGGTGGTGGTGCCGACGCCGCCGTGCGAAGAGCAGCCCTCTATGCCGATGGGTTTTTCTCCAATTCATCGCTGGCACGATTCGTTCACCAGGTTGCGATCGCCAACGAGGAATTGGAGAATGCCGGTCGAGATCCGGCGGAGTTCACGTGGCTCTTCTACGCCTCCATCTTCCCAACGGACGATCTCGACGCGGCCCTCCCCCATGTGTGGCACCAGCGTTGGAAGTACTCGGACATGGACGCCGCAGCCTCTCGGAACGGTCCGATTGCCGCCACACCGGCGCTCAGCGATGACATGGCGGACAAGATGCGCAAGGCCTCGGTGATCGGATCGTCGCAACAAATCGTCGACTACCTGAACGACATCAAGTCACAGGTCGATGTCCCATTGCGAATCATGGCGCGTTCCCACTTCGCCACCCTGGAATACGCCCGTCAGGTAGAGATCTTGGACCAGCTAGCCGAAGAGGTCCTCCCGCACGTGTGACGTAATCGGATGTCGGTAGTCGGAGTCCGACTACCGAATACCGACTACCGATTCAGGCGCCGCATTCGCTGTCGCCGGTCTTGGTTTGGGCGGCGATACCCTCGGCAATGACCTTGTCCACCTTCCACCGAATCTTGTCGACGTCGGGTATGGGATAGCCGCCCAGGGCGCGCCCGTCGTTGTAGGTCGGAGGGACAAAACCGACGGTGGCGATGTCGTTGAAGTTCACCTTCCCGGCAATCCGCACCAACTCGGGAAGAAAGCTCGCAGGCACATCCGTCACGACGTTGTCCTCGATGACGCTCGCAATGGTGGGAAATGCGGTCAGCAGGGTCACGGGGTCGGCTTGAGCTGCGGCGGCCCGCACCAGACAGCGCTGTCTCTGCATCCGCGCGTAGTCCGACGAGCCCCAACGCCAGCGTGTATAGGCCAGGGCTTCGAAACCCGTGAGGTGGTTCATGCCCTCCTCGACGTTGACGGTGGCCTTTGGCGCCCCCTCCCAGGGAGCAGAAACCGTCACGTGAAGCGGATCCTGCACCATCACGTCGACACCACCAATGGCATCGATGCCTCGCACGAACGCCGCCATGTCGACCAACACGTAGTAGTCGATCCTCAAATCGAGGAGATGTGAGACCACATCGCGTAGCGCCGCCATGCCCGGATCGGGAGTGCCCGGATAGGAGCGATCCCAGCTGCGCGTTCTCCCGTAGATCGAGTTGAGCATCTCGACGTAGCAGTCACACGACTCGAACTCCGGCTCATCCGGAAGCTCATCGCCGTCGAGATCGACCCACTGGTCGGGGATGCCGTCTTCGTCATCGTCCGTCCACATTGCCCGGAGGGCTTCCTGTTCCTCCTCTACCCACACACCATGCATGCTCTTGGGGAGGGGGATGTACTTGAAGTTGCGCGGCATTCCGAAAATGGCGGCGTCGCCCGTCGCCGTGTCGATTGTCGCCACCATCATCGTGTCGGTCCTCAGGCCCGTCCGTCCAGGGCCGGCGTCCCCCCCGACTAGGAGAAAACTGATGCGACCCGGGTCCACCCGTTGATCGAACGCGACGAATGGTGCTTCGACCAGTGACGGCGGGGCGAGAACATCGGCGAGTACGGCGACGGCATCCGGATCGCCCATGTCCTGCCGAAAGATGAGGTTGCGCGCTGAATCGGCATCGGGAACCATCAGCTGGAGCGCTATCTGGGGGTCGGGTGTTGCCTCCGGGGGAAGTGAGGTCGTCACCGTCGTCGCTGTTGTCATCGTTGTCGTCGTCGTGGCGGCAACTTCTTCTTCTGTGACAAATACCGTCTCGACCAACTGAATCCCGCGCATGGCGTACCCGCCGACGAGAACGTGCGGCGCAGCGAGGACAACGACGATGGCACCGAGAGCGGCCCTCGACCACACCGACGGCCGCCACCCGGGGACGACGACCATCCACGCGTCGATCGCAGCCCATGCTCGCCAGATCAGCGCCACCGCATCGCCGATGACGAACACGCGGAGCAAGTCTGGTTGTACGGCCAGTTCCAGAAGGCCGAGCGTTCCTCGCCGGTAGCCGACGATGGTTCCGGCAAGGAGAACCACGTGCGGGGCGAAGAACAACCAGCCCCGCAAGGTGCGCCCGGCGTACCACTGCCCGACGCCGGGGATCAGCGCCGAAAGCACCGCAGCCAGTGTCCGATACTTCGGACGCCGCTCCGGCACACGCGCCGTCTGTTCTTCTCGTTGGACGGTGGCCACCCGTGTCACCCCCACTTTGACGTTCAGAACGCTAGATGATGTGGTCGGGTATCGGACCGAGTCGCTATTTCATGTCGACTGCCGACAGGGCCCAGGCGATGCCGTCCCGAGGATCGGCGACTGCTAGATGCAGGCTCCAGCCACCGGTCTGGTCTCCCGGATCCCACAAGATCCACTCCAGCGTTCTACCCTCGCGCCCCCACTCCGGATCATCGGGTGGCTCGTCGAATCCGAGGGCCGAGGCCAGCGCCCACCAGGCCGCATCCCTCCCGATCGGACTCCCCCTTCGCTTGCCGTAAGCACCACCGCTGGCGCCCGCCCAGCACATGGCACCAAGAGCCTCCTCAAGAGACACGGAAGCGACGCGAGCGCGCCTCGGACCGAGAGCGGCGATGGCGTGGAACGCGGTTCCCTCAACGGTGGCGGTGACGGCTCGCCCCGACGACTCTTCCCACCACGGTCGCACGACGTCGAGAAGCGCCGCGGGCACGTCATCGTCTGTGATCTTTGCGCCCGGCTCGGGCAGGTCCATCCAGGTCTTGGCGGCTCCCTCGATCTCCGGAAAGTCAGCACCATCCGTCCGGTACACCGCGGTCGGATATTCGGGCTCCCAGTCCAACAGACGAAGCGGCACCGTCACGGCATCGCCCGCGACCAGCGACGCGGGATCGACGTTGTCGCCTCGAATCACCCTCTCGTGAGCCGCGAGCGCCCTGCTGACGGGAGCCCCGAGATGGGGCTCCAGCTCCTCCCATGAGTGTGTCGACGCGGTGACCTCCCATAACGGGCCCAAAGTGAACGTCGCGCTGTCGTCGCCGACAACGGCTGCCGCGTAGGCAACGGGAGCATTCAAAGCGAGGCGATAGTCGGCATAGTGCGCCACCCCCCACAGCTGTTTTCCTCGAGCAACGGCCTCACGGCACCGTTCGGCGATGTCGACGAGGTGCTCCCAATCGGACTCACGAGTGACACGATCGACATATCGCGTCAGCCCGGCAAGATCACTCGACTCAACCAGCTCTCTGAGTTCTTCGCTCACTTCTCACTTCTCACTTCTTCACTCTTATCCTCGCACTGGCCATGGGCATCACATGTGGCATCGTCGGTCTCCCCAATGTTGGCAAGTCCACCTTGTTCAACGCCCTGACGCGCGCCGAAATCGCAGCGGAGAACTACCCGTTCTGCACGATCGATCCCAACCTCGGCATCGCATACGTTCCCGATCGCCGCCTCGACGCTATCGCTGCGATCGTCCAGCCGGAAGCTGTGGTGCCGACGATCGTGGAATTCACCGACGTCGCCGGGCTCGTTGAAGGGGCATCGCAGGGAGAGGGCCTCGGCAACCAATTCCTCCATCACATCAGGGAGACGGACGCGATCGCCCACGTCGTGAGGTGTTTCGACGATCCGAACGTGACTCACGTCTCGGGCACGGTGGATCCGATCGCGGATATCGAGACGATCAACACGGAGCTCGCCCTCGCCGATCTGGAATCGGTTGCTCGAGGGATGGAGAGACAGCAAAGACGTGCCCGCGCCGGGGACAAGGACGCACAAATCGCTCTCGGACTGCTGGAGCGGATCCAAGATCACCTCGCGGCGGGCAACCCCGTCCGGTCCATGTCCCTCACCCCGGAGGAGAGCCTCCTCGTGCGGGACCTGTTTCTCCTCACGGCCAAACCGATGATGTACGTAGCCAACGTGGCCGAGGACGACCTTCACGATAATCCTGCAGTCGACAAGATCCGGTCCCTCGCAGCCGCAGAAGGTGCAGACGTAGTGGTGTTCTCCGGAGTTCTCGAGGCTGAGCTTGCCCTGCTCGATCCCGACGATCGGGCCGATCTCCTCGGCGAGTACGGACTGGACGAACCCGGTCTCGACAAGGTGGCTCGCGCTGCGCACCACCTGCTCGGCCTCCATACATTCTTCACTGCCGCCGAGAAGGAAGCGCGAGCATGGACCGTTCGCCGCGGCGCGACGGCGCCCCGGGCTGCGGGCCAGATCCACACCGACTTCGAACGCGGTTTCATCAAGGCAGAGGTAATCACTTGGCAGGAGTTCGTCGACCTCGGCGGTGAGCTTCCTGCCAAGGAGGCGGGCCGGATGCGCTCGGAAGGTAAGGACTACATCGTCCAGGAAGGCGATGTGATCCGTTTCCGTTTCAACACATAGGGCTTCATTCACCACCCCACCACCACCGCATTCCCCACCACCGGCCGTCGCCGGCGCATGCCCGGGCCGATACAATCTCCCCGAGGCATGGACGAGGAGGGCCGGGTGGCCGTACTGGGCACGGCGTGGAAGCTGGTTCGAGTGCCTGTGGCGGTAGGAAGTGTTCTCGTCGGACAGACGATTCACGCCGTCCGCCGCTCGGACTTGCCGTACTTCCCCGACCAAGACCCGTCAGGCACCTTCGGAGACCCTGCGCTCCCCCTGCTCCGCATCACCCTTCTCGGCGACTCCGTCGTCACCGCTCCCGGGTGCGACCCGCTCGACGCCTGCTGGGCCCGACGCACGGCCACCCACCTCAGCTCGCGGTTTCACGTCGAGCTCATCAGTGTGGCGGTGGGAGGCAGCAAGGTCCACGATGTGATCGCCAACCAAATCGGCCCTGCGCTGGCGACAGAACCGGACATGGTCTACGTGGCGGTCGGGGGCAACGACGCCCTTCGCGGGACACTTCTGCATCGATTCGAGACCGATTACGAACGAATGGTCGCAGCGCTCCACGAACAAGTCGACATCGTGGCCTGCTCGGGCATCGGCGATCTCGGAACGATCCCTCGGCTCCCAGCATTGGCAAGCGCCGCCGCCCGGATTCGGGCCCGGAGTTTCGACAAGGCGGTCGCCCGAGTTGTGTCCCGATACGAAAGGGCTGAGAAGTCCGTTTCCTGGGGCCCGCAATACGCAGGACTCGAAACCGATCTCTCGACGTTCGCCGGCGACCAGTTTCATGCGTCTGCTGTGGGCCACGGGCTGTTTGCCGACCATGGTTCGATCCCCCTCACTGAGAAGCTGCTCGCGCAGCGACAGGTCACGAACGCTCGGCGAGGAAGTGCCTGATCATCGACGTCACCGTCCCGACGGCCCTAGCGTTGTATCCACCCGGAACGATGATGTCGGCGTAACGCTTCGAAGGCTCGACGAACTGCAAATGCATCGGCCGCACCGTCGTCTCGTACTGGTGGAACACGGAGTCGATCGTTCGGCCCCGCTCGACCATGTCGCGCTGGAGTCGCCTGATGAGCCTCAAATCTGAATCGGTGTCGATGTAGATCCCCAGATCGAGGAGCTCGCGAAGCTCGGGTTCAGCCAGGATCAGGATCCCCTCGACGATGATCACGGCCTCCGGGTCTACTCGGACCGTCGTCTTGGTCCTCGTGTGCGTTTTGAAGTCGTATACCGGTCGATCCACCGCCTGACCCTCCCGAAGCGAAGCCAGATGAGAGGCGAGCAGCTCGCTCTCGAGCGAGTCGGGGTGGTCATAGTTGATCTTCGTCCGCTGATCGAACTTCAAATGGGTCTGATCGCGGTACTAGGAATCGTCAATGATGATGCCAACCACATAACTTCCCACGC
>JAUVPA010000128.1 GCA_030598905.1 Acidimicrobiia bacterium | reverse complement strand
CACGCTGGGGAGAGTCTCCTCGATTGCTGGAAGTTGTATGTCCATCAGACCTTCCCGTCGATCGTCTCGTTGATCCGCTCGGCGATTGTCACACCGAGCGATGTCAGTGTCGCGCCCAAATAACCACGATCCCACAGCGCTTCGGTCACCGCCGCAGTCGGATCTTCGTCGCTGTCGGCAGCCAAAGCCTCCCCGAGCCTCTTGCCCGTCGGCCTTCCAACTATTCGCTGCAGGTTCCCGATGGTCGCCACAGCATCAGCGTTCAGAGCGGTGAACCCCGTCGGGTTGCCGCGCCACAGATCATCGCCTTCGGCGAGCGCCATGGCTGCCGCTCTCAAATCCAGAGCGATCTTGTGCTGGATACGCGACTTTGTGTCCTCCTCCGCACCGAGGTGATCTCGCAGCTGGTCGATCGCGATCGGATTCCCCTCGGCCGGACGAGCCGCGACCGCATACACGTCTGGAAAAGCGAAGCCATCTGCCTCGAGCGTCCCGCGAAGGTGTGCGGCCACCAAATCGACATCAACGGGCGCGAGCCGGTCGACCTGGTTGAGAACAAACGTGAACTGGTCTCCATATGCCGAGAGGGGACGGAGAAAGTCGCGGTGGATTGCGGGATCGTGGTACTTGATCGGATCGAACACCCAGATCACTGCGTCCACCCTGGGCAACAGCTCTTCGACCAGATGCCGATGCCATTCGGTGACGCTGTCGAGATCGGGCAAGTCGATGAGCACAACACTCGGGAGAGTCGAGTTCGCGATCCTTCGATCGACACCGAGATCGTCAAGGAGCAGACCCACTCCGACATCTGCTTCATCCGAAACCCAGGCGACGGCCTCATCGGTGTGCGGACGTATGTGACTCACCGACACCAGATCCTCCCCGGCGATGGCGTTGAGGAGGCTCGACTTCCCGGACCCGGTGCCACCCGCAAGAGCGACAACGAGGACGTCACCGAGGAATCCGCGGCGGCGCCTTGCCATATCGGCCGCAGCTGCTGCCCTGGCTCGAACAGTTGGATCGACCACGTCCCGAGAACGCTCGACGGCCAGATCGAGGAGATCGATGAGCTCAACGAGCCCAACCATCAGGCTGACCCCCTCGCCAACTCAGTCAACTCTACCGCCAGAGCCTCCACTCGATCGGGATCGGGAACGTCGGAACCCAAGACGGATTCGACGAGCCGGCGGCGAGCATCAAGACGGGAGGAGAGACGTCCATCCAGGGCGTCCGATGCCGTGTCCCGCGACGTCCGCCACCGCGAACGCGCCTGCATTCGCACTCTGCGTGCGGGAACGGTTCGGTCGTCGAGTGCTGCGCGCCATAGTGTGTCCATGGCCGCCTCCCGACTCCACCGCGCCAGCCAGCGAGGCCGCAGCGCGGCAGCAGCACTCACCGCCGTCTCGTCGAACCAACGCGCTATCGAGGCGCGGTCCGCCGCGACGAGCCGCTCCACGTTCACCAACGGCGCAGTGAAATCGGCATCGCGGAGGGCATCACGCGAGCCCGAAAACGCCTCCGCACCGGACCGGTTCAGGAGAGAAACAATCACGTCCAGCACGTCTTCTCTCCGTCGGTCGATGAGTGGCTTCAATTCGTCCCGATCGACGGCCGCACTTGTAAACGCTTTGTCAACACGGCCGACAACGGACCGCCGGGTTGCGGCGCGTTCCCTCAGCTGGCCTGCCATCGCCCGCAAATCGGTCGCCGCCTGCTCCGCCACCGCCGACGCTCGATCGATGCGCACCACGGCGGTATTCGACGCCAGGATCTCGAGCTGCTCGATGAGACGAGACACGTCGAGAGTGTCGTCCCGTTCGGAGATCGCGACGACGGCCATCCCGGTTTTCTCAGCCGCATCGCGGGCTACTTCCCCCGCGATGTCCGGACTCAGCCGGTTGACCGCGAACAGCGGTACGACGCCCAATCGAGCTGCTTCCGTCAGAACGGCTTTCGTCGAGCCGTCGGCGTACCGGTTGCGCGAGCTCACGACGAGTGCGACGTCACAGTGCAGCATCACGTCACGAGCCGTTTCGGGGTCGTGATCGAAGGGAGGAGTATCGACGAGGATGAAAGCCGAGTCTGCGTCGATGTGATGCGCGTCCAGACGCGGGGACTCACTTCCCCAGGAGGTGACCGTGCGCGTTGTCGGCCGCATCGGGCCCACGTCGCCAACGACGTCCCCGGCGATCGCGTTCACGATCGACGTCTTCCCGGTACCGCTCGTGCCGAACACTCCGACCACCAGCGGGCGATTCGCGTCCGCGACGGAGCCGTGCAGGCGTTCGAGAAGCTCCACCGAATCTGGTTGATCGGCGATCTGTGAAGCGATTCTGTCGATGAGGTCGCTGTCGATCACGGTCTACGAATTACAGCAGACCACTCACAGGGAAAAGAGCTCATGCTCGGGCTTGTCGCCCTCCTCCGACTCGGCGAGCAGCTCGAAGTCCTCGTACGGATAGACGTCGCGGATCATGGCAGTGGGAATCTGGAACCAGAAGCCGTTCGGGTCCACTTGAGTGGCGTGAGCTCGCAAGGCATCGCGCGCCTGTTCGATGTATGCACCCATCTCGACATGGGTGAGAGCCCGATCGTCGGCCGCATCGCGGGGGAGGCTGTCGAGCCATCGCGTGAACGGCGACTCCCGTCCTGCCGCCTCCATGGCATCGCTGAGTGTGTACAGCCGACGCGCGGTGAAGACCGGTGCGTACAAGCGGTCGATCTGCCATGCGGGCCCGGCCTCTGTGAACCTGGCCGGATCGGCGGCGGCTTTGAAGGCCGCCAGCGAGAGATCATGGATCCGAAGATGGTCGGGATGTGGATAGAACTCGTGGTCGTCGTAGCCGAGCATCACCTCTGGACGCACACTGCGGATGATGGCGACGATCCGAGCCAGCGCCTCATCGAAGTCGGCATTGACGAAGGCATCGGGGTGCCGGTTGGCATCAGATCCCGGCATTCCGGAGTCGCGATAGCCGAGCATCTCGACCTCTTTGTACCCAATGATGGCTGCCGCTTCGTCGAGTTCGC
The DNA here is from genome assembly GCA_030598905.1 of Acidimicrobiia bacterium. Classification (GTDB taxonomy): domain Bacteria; phylum Actinomycetota; class Acidimicrobiia; order Spongiisociales; family UBA5794; genus JAUVPA01. Next base: position 2,327 of record JAUVPA010000128.1, on the reverse strand, counting down.
GGCGCCGGATGTCGGCAAGGTTCTCGGCGACTTCGGGGCGATTCATCGCCGGGTTGAGGATGTCTCCCGCCTCGCCGCCTGTTGCAGTCACGAGGACGCAGCGCACACCCATTTCGGCGTATTTCGCCACCGTGCCCGCACCCTTGGAGGACTCGTCGTCGGGGTGGGCGTGCAGCGCAACGAGCGATCTGTTCATCGGACCGGGAGTATGGCACTACATGGGCGCGCCGCTCCGGCGGCGCTACCGGCACTACATGGGCGCCCCGATGTCGGATATTCAGGAACGGGTGACCTTGACGGCTGCCGCTCCTTCCGAGCAATCGTCGAGGAGCGGGCACCACGCGCAGTGCGGTCCTGCCGTACGCTCCAGGTCCTCGCCGCTCTCGAACGTTTTGCGCAGCTCGCCGACCATGTCCGCGACCTGGGCGGCAGTTTCCGCTGCCGAGGACGGGGACGGCTCGATCGTTATACGTTCGCCGGTCTTCACGGAGACGGCTTCCGCTCTGCCGGGAACATCTCCCTTCTCGAAGGCCCACGCCATGGCGTAGAAGGCCAGTTGAACGGGAGCGTCGTCGAGGTGCGTCCCAGTCTTCCAATCGATGAGCCTCGTGCCGTAGTCGGGGTCGTCGAAGACAGCATCCACGGAACCTCGCAGTGTGACTCCGGCCACCGGCTCAGACTCGAGAGCGACCTCGGCCGAGCGGAAACCATCGGTGGGGAATTTCCGGAAGCGCTGGTAGAGGTCGCCGACCTCACTCAGAACGGGAGCCAACTGTGAGGGCTTGTTGATGCCGATCGAACTCAGCTTGGCGTTGAGGCCGGCACCGATCTCCTCCCGACAAACACCAGCGACGTCGTCCTCACCGATCGGGCCCTTGACGAGATGTCTGGCGAACAGCCGGTGAGCGAGGCTGCCCTTGAAGGAGGCTACGGTCTCCTTCGGATACTCGCCAAGAAGACGCCCCAGCGCCTGTTGTGGGCACATGATGTACGTACGATGCAACGTCGCCGAAACCGTCAGCGGCTCTCCGGGATACGGCTCGGGGAAAACGACCACACGGCGATGGTATGCGAACGCCGCGGAGCGACCAACCACCACATGTGGCGGTCCGACAGCCATGAGCCATGAGCCATAAACCATCGGCCATCACCCAGCAGCCGCCTGGCAATCACCCGGCGTAAACGACCTGGTTCGTATACTCCTCTCTGGTTGGCAGCTCTGCCGGAGACACCATGACCGCTCGCAAGTCGAGAGCCGCGCTCTTCATCGCGGTACCGCTCGCCATCCTGTTGCTTCCTGCAGCGGTGTGGTTGGCCGATCGCGTCGTGTCCTCCGGTGAAGTGCCGAGGAACGTGACGATCGCAGGTGTGCCCGTCGGCGGGCTCGGCGAAGCAGATGCGGTCGCGGCGGTTGAGGCGTACGAGGCCGAACTGCTCGCCGAACCTGCGACGTTCACCATCAATGAGCAGTCGTATGACCTGGACGGGACAACCGTCGGCCTGTCCGTCGATATTCAGGCAGCGGTCGCTCAAGCGATGGCAGCTCGAAAAATGGGCCTCAGCGGCTGGTTCAACAGCTTCTCCAAGATCATCGACGTGCCGGTCACCGTCACTGCCGATGAGGACGCCATCTCCTCCCAGCTCACGGCTTGGGACGATGCCGCAATCACCAATGCAGAGCGCGTGTTCGACGGGCGCCTCGCCATGGTCGACGGATCCATCGACTTCGAGTATCCACGTGTCGGATTGGCGCTCGATGTCACGGCCGGCGCGGGGATCGTCTTTGACGTTCTCGCCCAGCCGGGCCTCGAGGGCGCCGAGCTGCCGCTCTACAACACACAGCCGGCACTGGCCCTGTCCGACATCGACGAAGCACTTGCCGAACTCGACAACCTGATCGGGCAACCGGTGATCCTGTCGAACACCAAATACGACTTCCGTCTCATGATCCCGTCTGTAACGCTCGCGAAAGCGGCCACCGTCGAAGTCATGACGAACTCCCCGACCACGATCGAGATCGGCCTCGACGAAAGAGTGATCCAGGCGTACGTCAATCCTTACAAGTCCAGCTACGAGATCGCGCCAGTCAACGCCGACTTCGAGATCGACATCGAGACCGACACGGTGACGATCATCCCTTCCAAGAGCGGAACGACGATCGACGGCCTGGCGGTCGCAGCGGTTCTGTACGAGGCGGCGACCTCCAGTGGCAACAGCGGTGACTTGCCGATCATCGAGACCGTCGAGCCGGAATTCACGACCGAAGCGGCGGAAGCCTTCGGTCCGCTCGGTCTCGTTTCTGAGTTCACGACCCGTATGCCTGGCGT
>JAUVPA010000162.1 GCA_030598905.1 Acidimicrobiia bacterium | reverse complement strand
GCGCTCTCCCGCTGAGCTAAGCGCCCCAGAAACCCTTGCACGCAAGGGGCTACCCTTGAACAAGTGAGCGCGGGATTGTATCGAGTCACCGATGACAACTCCCGAAACGGCGAAGTGCGGGAAACCTCTCGGTATCCCGCACTTCCGTTGTCCGTCTCGAAGACCTGCTCTACGAGCCGGCCATCGACGTCCCGGCCTTGTTCTACACCGAGGACGCGTTCTTGCCGAGCAGGATGATCGCGGCGATCGCCACGACGGCGATGAGTGCCACGAGCAACGCATATTCGACAAGGCTCGCACCATCTTCGGTGTTGAACCGGCTCTGAAATTCAGTCCACAAACGGAGCATGTCCATACCTCCTTCTGACAGGGTGATCCCATGTCGCTAGCCCACACACAACGTATGAGACTTGGGCCCGACGGGCTAAAGGACGGGAGACATAATTCGGCACGCAGCCGGGTAGGCCAAACTGGTCGTGTGAAACGATCCCGCTTCGAACAGATCGTCGATGATGTCCTCTCCGAGCTCCCTGAGGACGTCATCGCCCAAGTGGACAATCTCCACGTCGTTGTCGAGGACTGGCCGACGCGCGTGCAGGATCCAGAGGGGGAGGGCCTCCTCGGCATCTACGAAGGGGTCTCCCTCGCCGACAGAGGTATCGACTACTACGGGTTCAGCCCCGACCGAATCGTGATCTTCCGGGGGCCACATCGCCAACTCGGTCTTTCGGAGTCTGAGCTGCGCGACGAGATCCGCACCACGGTTCTCCACGAGATCGCCCATCACCTCGGCATCGACGACTCTCGCCTGCACGAACTGGGATGGGACTAGTCGGACTAGTCACCAAATCGCTTATTCCGAGACCGCCCGCTGCCGATGTTTAGTCATGGCAGCGCCAGACACGATCGCCACACACGATCCCTACCGCCGGTGCGAAGGATCCTGCACCCACGACCTCGCGAGAGGAGTCCTCGTGTCCGACCTGCTTGCCGATGAGGGACCGTTTCCGGATAGCCATCCACTTCTGAGCCTGAGGCCCCTCCGCTCACAGCCGGCGCAGCGCGACGTCGTGATGCCGGCCGCTTCCTGACACGAACCACACTCCTGGCGTCGCGTACACTCGGTCGTCCCGATGACCACTCCTCACGAACCCGTGTCCGAACCGTCATGGCCCGATCAACCGGGTCCGTATCTATTCCTCCTAGACGTTTCGACCAAGTTCGAATACCAAATGCTGAAGGACTGGATCGAAAACAACCGTCCGGCCGGCGTCGACGATGTCATCGCGGCCCGTATTCCTGCCTCGCGCCGGCTCAATCAACACCGACTCGATCCTCGTTTGGGCGCGAGGATGGCCGAGGGCGACAACCCTCTTCTCGTTCCCCTCCGGATAGTCTGGCTCGCCAAGGAACAGGATGGGATGCGCCGTGTCCGGCTGGGCGACGTCCTGGGATGGGGAGACCCACGCGACCCGGGGCGCTGGACCCAGCACGTGATCGCCAGGACGAGTCCCGACCGGGTTCGGATCGTTATGGGCACCCCGGCACGCAAGGCCGATATCGACAACCGTTGGCGAGACCCAGGCGGTCACGGACCGGCCGACGACACTCCGCTCGAGGAATACGTCGCTCTTCAGGCGTGGTTGTCGTTGGAGCGAGCGGAGCGAAGACTGCGAGGAAGCCGCTACAAGATCCCGAAGTTCCTTCGTGAAGATCTGTTCTGGCGGCGTGGCTTCCAGCGCGGGGTGGCAGCTCTTGCCATCGACAGCGGCAAGCCTCTGAAGAGAATGCAGGCCAAGACTTCTCGTTATCTCCGCGAAATGGCCGCGACTCACTCGCCTTACATGATCGACGTTGCGACGGCAATCACGGGCACGATCATCCGCACCGCCCATCGCGAGCTCGATTACGACCCGGCGGAACTCAAAGAGGTGTACGGGCTGGCGCAACAGGATCCGCTTGTTTTCCTTCCTTCCCACAAGTCCAACTTCGATCATCTGGTTCTCTCCTACGTGATATATGAGAACGGCCTTCCGCAGAACCACACTGCCGGCGGCATCAACATGGACTTCTTCCCCATCGGTCCACTGCTGCGCCGAACTGGGATCTTCTTCATCCGCCGCGAGTTCAAGGACAACGAGCCCTACAAGTTCGTGCTCCGCAAGTACTTCGAATATCTCCTCGAGAAGCGCTTCACGCTCGAGTGGTACCTCGAGGGAGGTCGATCGCGAACCGGCAAGCTCCGCGAGCCACGGCTCGGGCTGTTGGCGTACGTCGTTCGGCCCTTCGTAGAAGGCATCATCGATGACGTGGTGTTGGTGCCCGTATCGATCACGTACGACCAAATCGCCGACGTCCGCTCTTATGCCCAAGAACAGGCGGGAGGCGCCAAGGAACGCGAGTCCTTCATCTGGGCATTGAAGTTCGTCAGCAAAGCGCGCAAGCGCCACGGAGGAATCTATCTCCGATTCGGCAGCCCGATTCGAGTTGCGGACCGCATCCCTGTGGGCACCGATCTCACATCCGGTACAGGTCGCCTCGCCATCCCGAGGCTGGCTTTCGAAGTCAGCACGGGAATCAACGCCGTCACTCCTATCACCCCGATCAGCCTCGTCAGCCTGACCTTGCTCGCCGATCGCAGGCCCCGCCCGGCCACCGACATCGCAGATGCGCTGGTGTCGTATAGGGAGTACATCAACGCCCGGGACTTGCCGACGTCCGTGGATCTGGATACGGATCCGATCGAGACCTTTGCCGAAGCCCTGGCAGATCTCGACGGAAACGGTGTCGTCACAACCATCTCGCACGACGCCGCTGCGGAGTACATCGTCGAGGACGACGAGGCGCTTGCCGTTGCCTATTACCGCAACGTCGTCGTTCATCACTTCCTCGACCGAGCGATCGCCGAGGTCTGCGACTGGGCGGAACGAGTGGACCGGACGTCGGCAGCTGACTGCGCTCTCGCCATGCGCGACCTTCTCAAGTTCGACTTCTTCTTTGCTCAGCGTCAGGACTACATGGAGGCCATCGATCTCGAGATCAAAGAACTATCGACGTGGACCGGTGGGCCGTTTGCACCCGCGGTGCTGAGGCCGTTCGTTGATTCCCACCTCGTCGTTGCCGACGAGCTGATCGCCGCTGGATCCGGTCTTGTGACCGAATCTGACCTCATCGACCGGTGTATGGAGCGGGGTCGCGCCTATTCAGCCGCCGGCGTCGTTGCCATCGAGTCGGTGTCCGCGACCCTCTACACCGCTGCGGCCAAGGCTGCTACCCATCGCGGACTCCTCGAGGGCGGCGCCGCCGAGCGAGAATCATTTGTCTCCAACGTCACATTCGCTGCCGACATCATCAGGTCGCTGGAAACCGCGGGCCAGGTAACCAAGTAACAGAGAGTGTCGCCGCAAAGGAACTAGTTGACCACGGAAAGTAGTTGTCGATATACTCACCGTGGGTATTGTAGAGGGTACGAAGGCAGCCGAGCGGTATTCGAAGTGGGGCTGCCGATGACGACGATTGATGTTGCGACCACCTTCTCGAAGGTGAAACGGGGCTACGACCCTGCCGAAGTCGACCAACACCTCACGCAAGTCGAACGCGACTTTCACGCGGATCTGTCCGCGCTCCGCAAGGACAATTCGACTCTGGAGGCGCTTCTCGTCGAGGCCAAGGAACGCGAAGAAGCCGTTCACCTGACGATCATTGCGGCTGCCAAAGCCAAGGAGGAGCTGCTGGCCCAGGCGGAGAAGGAGCTTGCCGACGCCACGACGCGCGCCAACGCTGAAGCCGACAAGATCCTCAAGGAGGCGAAGTTCGAGGCCTTCCGACTTGTCACAGGAGCCCGAGACGATGCCGACGGTGTCCTCTCCGAGGCCAGAGATCGTGCCGACGCCACCGTCCCCGATGCCGAGTCGGAAGCGAAACGCATCATTGCCAGTGCCAGGAACGAGGCTGAACGCCTGATGGCTGAAGCGGAACGGCAGACGGTTGACATGATCGCCGTCGCCCGCTCAGAAGCCATGGAGGTGGTGACGACAACCCAGATCGACGCGCAAAGGGCCGACGAGGAGGCAAACCTTCAACTGCCCAAGTTGCACGAAGAGCTTGCTCGGGAGGTGGAACGTCTCGAGGATCGGATCGCCGACCTCCGCCGCGTTGCTGTAGAACTCGAGGCAGACGTGCAGGATCGCCGCCACACCGAGGACGTTCAGCCGCCAGCCACCTCAGCCAAGAACCGTATCAACGGTCTCAGCGAGGCCATCGAGGCCGCCGACACCATGGACGTAGCGGCTTCCGCCGGCGGCGAGCTCGACGATGACGTCGACG
>JAUVPA010000073.1 GCA_030598905.1 Acidimicrobiia bacterium | reverse complement strand
GGCAGGAACGGGGTCGTCGATTCGGAGGTTGTTTGAGGATGCTGGTGGGGTGCGTCCTCTACCGCGGCGACGAGCGGAGCGGCACTTGACGCTTGTTGAGCGGGAGGAGATCTCTCGAGGCGTGGCGTAGGGTGACTCGCTGCGGGTGATTGCGGGTCGGTTGGGGCGGGCGGTGTCGACGGTGTCTAGGGAGGTGGCTCGTAACGGGGGTCGCGACACGTATCGGGCGCATCGAGCCGATCTGGCGGCGGGGCCGCGCGCGCGCCGCCCCCCCCGCTGCAAACACGGCACCAAACCCGCGCAACGGGGGGGAGTGGAGGACAAGCTGGGTTAGGTTGCAAGATGGTTGCAAACGGCCTTGTTGCCCGGCGGGGCAACGCTCTCGGTGCAGGAGAACCCCTTGGTGTGCAAGGGGTTCCCTGGTGGGCCCGCCAGGACTCGAACCTGGGACCAGCGGATTATGAGTCCGATGCTCTAACCAACTGAGCTACGGGCCCGAATTCAAGTGAGCGTACCTGGCCAGAGAGCATCGGACTCATCCGTCCGATTTGAGGTGTCTTCGAGCTGCGCTGTGCTCGTGTTGTTTGGTGGGGTGCTTCGCTTGCTCGATGACACCTCATCTAACCAACTGAGCTACGGGCCCGGGCCCCAGAGGGTAACCATCGCGTCGCTCGTGCTTAGGCGACGAAGTATTGGTCGTGTAAGCACGAGCGACGGGGACTACAGCTGGCGGTACCGCGCTGCCAGTTGCTGGTAGGTCTCGACGCCGTGGCTCTGGCGTTCGATCTCGTCCGGGGTCAATTCACGAACGATGCGGGCCGGCGATCCGACGGCCAGCGTCCAATCGGGAATGCGGTGACCCTCGGGAAGCACTGAGCCGGCGGCGATCCAGGCTCCCTCTCCCATGGCCGATCCGTTGAGCACCACAGCTCCGATCCCGATGAGGCAGTGATCGCCCACGGTCGCACCGTGGACCACGGCGCTGTGGCCGATCGTCACCGAAGCACCCACCGCGCAGGGAGATCCTGCGTCTGTGTGGAGCACGGCGTTGTCTTGGACGTTGGTGCGTTCGCCGACTGTGATTCTGTCCTCTTCGGATCGCAGAACTGCTCCGAACATCACAACGGTGTGTGATTCCAGAGACACATCACCGAGCACGGTTGCGGTCGGGGCAACGAACGCGGTCGGATCGATCCGGGGCTGTGCGAGTTCCATGGAGGAGAGCAGGCTACGCCAACCTCTGGGAATGAACTGGCCTCCCGGGCGCTTCCCCCAAAACACAACCCGGAGGACCACGTGACACAGCCGCTTCCGATTCTTCCCGAGAATTGGGAACCAACCCGGGCAACACTCCATGCCTATGCCCAAGGTGTCGGGGCGATCCCCCGCGCCCATGGGATTGCACATCCGCAGTGGTGGCATATAAGCCTGAACGTTCGTCCCGATGGATTGACCACGGACGCGGTACCACTGCCCGATGGCGGAGCTCTGTTGCTGCGGATGGATCTCCGCAACGACGAGGTGGTTCTCGAGACGAGTCACGGAGCCCGTCGGACGTTTTCCATGGCCGGCGGACTCACCGGCACGGAGTTCGCCGACCAGTTGATCGCAGCTGCCTCCGAATACGGGCTCGATGGCGACTACGACCGTTCCAAGTTCGAGAGCGACGAACCCCGTGAGTACGACTCTGCCGACGCTTCGGCGTTCCACGACGTCCTCGTCGCTGTCGAACAGGTCTTCACCGAGCACCGCAACCAGCTTCCCGGCAGGGTCGGACCCATCCAGGTGTGGCCGCACGGCTTCGACATCGCATTCGAATGGTTCGGGACGAAAGTCAAAAGCCACGAAGAAGGCGGCAAGATCGAGGAGCTCCCTTCCCAGCTGAACCTTGGCTTCTATCCGGCGGGGGAGGCCTACTTCTACAGCAACCCATGGCCTTTCGACGGTGATTTCCTCACCAGCCGTGATCTTCCCGGCAGCGCCGACTGGCACACAGACGGCTGGGAGGGATCCACTCTTCCGTACTCCGCGGTGGCGGGGAAGCCCGATGGGCGTGAGGAGGGTGCTGCTTACGCCAAGGCCGTGTTCGACATCGCCGCCCCGACACTGACCGCCGACTGAGTCTTCTTGCTCCTCCAGGAAGAGAGAAAGGGGCGGGCACCAGTGCTCGCCCCTTTCTCATTGCTGTTCCAGACCTTCGTTACACCTCGGCCTTTTCGTGTTCCTTCAGCCGCCGAATCCTTTCGGCAACGTCCGCCGCGGCCTCCTCGAGATCGCGCTGTAACTCTTCGAGATCGGTGACTTCTTGATCGATGGTGATGTGCTCTCGTCGATACGAGTGTCCGCCACAGCAACCTCCCATCGAACCGGCCATCCCGGCCATCCATGGTCCACCCATCCAGGGGGGTCCTCCTCTACGTTGTCGTGTCACGATTTTCCTCCTTCTTGCGAACGCCTGACGAAGCGGTCGACGGTCGCTCTTGTGTTCTCGAGGGCCGCCACCCAAGCCTTCAGCACCTCTTGCCCCTCGGGGGTGAGTCGATAGGTTCGCTTCGATCGCCCCGACTGCTCGCTCTGCCATTCGGAGCGCACCAGTCCCTCGGTTTCGAGAGCACGGAGCATCCGATACAGGTTCCCGAGGTCGATGCGATCATCGGGGAGCCAGCTGGCGAGGGATTCGGCCAGCTCGTAGCCGTGGGCCTCTCCCTCATCGAGGGTGAGCAGCACGGCGGGCTCGACGAAGCGCTCGACTCTCGCCTCGACCACCCATGAGCCATCTCGGCCCTGGTGGCGACTGCGCGAGAAGCGACGTCGGCGACGATCCTTTTTGTGCATGTGTTCAACATAGGTGTATTTGACATATATGTCAAATACATTGTATTGACCCATCGCTTAGAGATGCAGGGAGGCCATGTGACGCAGCCGCGGCGACCTGCGACCATGACGGCCATGGCCTTCCCGAAGCCGTTCAATCGCTGGCGCCCGCATCCCTGGCATGGCCTGGAGCCGGGCCCCGAGCCGCCGGGTCTCGTCACAGCTTTTGTCGAGATCACTCCGTATGACCTGGTCAAATACGAAGTCGACAAACCGACCGGCTACATCAAGGTTGATCGCCCCCAGATCGGTGCGTCGACACCTCCCTCGCTCTACGGGTTCATTCCGCGTACGTACTGCGCGGAGAGGGTGGCGGCGATGAGTCCTGAGACGGACAAGGCCGATGGAGACCCGCTCGACATCTGCATCATTTCGGATACACCGATCAACACCGCCGGGATCCTGGTCACCGCCCGGGTGGTCGGAGGCCTGCGGATGATCGACGGCGGTGAAGCCGACGACAAGATTGTTGCCGTCTTGAACAACGACCCGGTGTGGGGTCACGTCGACGACATCTCGGGGCTGCCCGTGTCCTTCGTCGATCGCCTCGATCATTACTTCTCGACGTACAAGCTCACCCGTGAGTCTCCCGACGCCACAGAAATCGAAGAGCGGTACGGACGGGAACACGCCCACGCGGTCGTGCTGGCCTCCATGGCCGACTACGACGACGCGTTCGGGGACTGACACCGACACCGTGGACACTGCGCAACTCGGGGGGCTGACGTCGGCCGAGGCGGCCGAACGTGCGGAGGCCGGCCACATCAATCGTGTCGACTCCAGAGGCTCGCGTTCGGTCGCAAGCATCCTTCGCACCAACATCCTCACGCGGTTCAACGCGATCATGTCTGTGTTGCTGGTGATCATCCTCATCTTCGGTGATATCCGCGACGCTCTGTTCGGTTTCGTGATGATCATCAACGCGATCATCGGAATCGTCCAAGAGCTCCGCGCCAAGCGCACGCTCGACCGGCTCACCGTTCTTGTCGCACCCAGCGTTGAAGTATTACGCGACGGTCGGCTCACCAGCCTGAAAACGGCGCAGATCGTTCTCGACGATGTCGTGAGCCTCTCCACAGGGGACCAGGTACCCGTGGACGGTGAAGTGCTCAGTGCAGCCGGGTTTCAAGTCAACGAATCGTTGCTCACCGGTGAGGCCGATCCGGTCGACAAGTTGCTCGGCGACGAGGTGATGTCGGGCAGTTTCGTCGTGGCAGGCCAGGGCTACGTCCGGGCATTTGCGGTAGGCGACGATGCCTACGCCAATCAGCTTGCTGCCGAAGCCAAGCAGTTCACGCTGGCCCGTTCCGAGCTGAGCGAGGCAGTCAACCGAATCCTCCAGATCGTGACCTGGCTTCTCGTTCCCACGTCGGCGCTGCTGTTCTACAGCCAGCTGACCTCGGGCGCCTCGCTGAGCGCCGCCGTGGTGTCCACGGTTGCAGGCATCGTCGCCATGGTTCCCCAAGGCCTCGTGCTCCTCGTGTCCATGGCCTTCGCCGTGGCCGTCATCCGGCTCGGTAGGCGCCAGGCGCTGGTCCAAGAACTGCCCGCTGTCGAAACCCTGGCCCGGGTTGACACCGTGTGCGTCGACAAGACCGGGACGCTGACTGCGGGCCACATTGTCCACGAACAGACGATTCCTCTGGCGCAGACACCCATCGTCGGCGGAGTTGCCGCTCTCGTCGCCGCCGAGCCGACGCCCAATCCCACCCTCGAAGCTATCGGAGTCGCTCATCCGGACGCGCCCTCGTGGGAGATGGTCGGCGCGGTCCCGTTTTCGTCGTCGCGCAAGTGGTCCTCGGTTTCGTTCGCCGAGCAGGGAACATGGCTTCTCGGTGCTCCCGAGGCTCTCCTCGATGACGTGCCCGACGCCATGGAGGACGCAGCAGCGACGGGAAGACGCGTCATTGCCGTCGTTCGTTCGGACGAGTCGCCCGATGGTGAGAACTTGCCGCCAGAGCGGGAAGCCGTCGGCTACATCACCCTGATCGAAGAAGTGCGCTCCGACGCGGCAGAGACAATCGACTACTTCGTCGATCAGAACGTAGTGCCGAAGGTCATCTCGGGCGACAGCGCCCTCACCGTCGCCGCCATCGCCGCTCAGGTCCGTGTCCCGAACGCCGATCGGGTCGTCGACGCCCGAACGTTGGCCGATCCTGGCGAGCCCGGTTTCGTCGACGCTGTGAACAACAACGCCGTTTTCGGGCGAGTGAATCCGGATCAGAAACGCTCGATGGTGCATGCTCTACAGGCAGAGCACCACGTCGTCGCGATGACCGGCGACGGCGTCAACGACGTGCTGGCCTTGAAGGCTGCCGAAATTGGAATTGCCATGGGATCTGGCTCACCGGCCACCAGATCAGTTGCTCAGCTCGTGCTCCTCGACAATCGATTTTCCTCGCTGCCGGCCGTGGTCGCCGAGGGCAGGCGTGTTATCGGCAACATGGAGCGCGTTGCTTCCCTCTTCCTGACAAAAACTGTCTACGCGACTCTCCTCGCGCTTCTCATCGGGTTTGCCGGCCTGCCGTTCCCCTTCCTGCCGAGACACCTGACCCTGATCGGCGCGGTGACAATCGGCATCCCCGCCTTCTTCCTCTCGTTCGAACCCACGGAGAGACCCGTGAGGCCAGGATTCCTTCAACGCGTATTTCGATTCGCCGTTCCCGCGGGGCTGGCGGCTGCCATCGTCGCCTTCGTCATCTATGGCCTTGCCCGGTCTGATCTCGTGGCAGCGAACCTCACCGAAGCGAGAACGTACGCCACGATCACGATGGTCTTGCTCGGACTCTGGATCCTCGTCGAGCTGATCCGACCTTTGACCCCGAGTCGGCTGACTCTCGTGCTCGCGATGCTCGCCGCATTCGGCCTCGTCCTCGCACTCCCGGCCGGAAGGGAATTCTTCGACTTGGTCATCCCGAACCTGGAGGCCTGGGCGATCATCGGGATTGGCGTCCTGATAGGTGCCCTCCTCATCGACGGGCTCCTCCGCCTGGCAGACGTCCTGGTTGCCGGTCCGATCGAGAGGGCCGTGATGAGGCTCGGAGCTACGATCGAGCGGCTCCGGAAAGGATCTTCGTGAGCGACGCGTCGAAGCCGAGCCGTAAACACGTCGTCATCAAGAGGATTGTCTACTGGCTGGTCGCCCTGCTCTACGAGCGCGTCGAGGTGTATCAACCACCCGGCGAGACGTCGGAGGGTCCCGAGCTCGGAGTATCGAACCACTTCGGCGGCTTCGCCGATCCTCTTCTCCTCATCTACGCAATGGATCGGGTGCCGCGGTTCATTGCCCGCGACGTCATCTGGAAGATCCCCCTGGCCAAATCTGCCATGAATTGGATCGGGGCCATTCCCGTTCACAAGCGCGAGGACAAGGGCAAAGCCCGTACGAGCAACGACGAGATGTTCCGGTCGACATACGAGGCGCTTCGCGATGGTGATCTCTTGGTGATCTTCCCCGAAGGCATCACCGTCGATGACCCATCCATCGCATCGATCAAGACCGGTGCCGCACGTATCGCCCTGGGAGCCAAGGCGAGTGGTGTCGAGGGCCTCGAGATCCTCCCTGCAGGCATTCACTATGAAGACAAGGCGTCGCTGCGCTCCAAGGTGTTCGTGAACATCGGCCGTGCCACCAACCTCGACGCCACGATCGGTGACTACGTCGAGCCCGGTGACCCGGTCTCTGCCGACAACCGTTCTGCGGTACGCAAGCTCACTGACGACATGGAGGTGCGGCTGCGGAAAACGGCGCCGAACTTCACAGACTGGCGCGAGGCTCGGTCGCTCTCGGCTGCCGCCGAGGTCGCGGTTCGTGCCAGCACGGAGGAGAACATCGAAGTCACGTACGGGGAGCGGGAGCGGCTCGCTGCGATGCTTGCCTTGGCGACGGGGGCCCAAAAGCAGCGAGTGGCCGAGGCCATGAACGTCTACCAGCGAGACCTCGATGTGTTCGGCATCGGCGACCGGGCGATGTACGCGTACCGCGATCGTCCCAACGGCCTTCTCGGCTTCGCCGCGGTCACCGCGATCGTGGGGCTCCTCCTCCTCCCGTTTGCCCTCGTTGGTCTGGTGATCAACCTCATTCCCATGATTCTCCTGTGGCTCATCGGAAAGCTGCGCCTCGATGCTGCCGTGTTCGCCACGATCAAACCGATGGCCGCGAAACTAATTATCGGTGTCGCCTGGGGCGTCAGGGTGTGGTTTGCCTTCAGTGCAGGCGGATTGTCAGCGGCAGCGTTGACGATCCTTCTCCTCCCGATCTACCTCTTCGCCCTCATCGCGTGGGTCGAGCGCGTCGCCCGCTTGTGGAGGGCGATTCGTGCCTGGCCGGGTTTCGTTTCGAAACGCGGCGACTTCCTCGGCGAGATCATGGCGCACCGCACCGCCGTTGTTGAGGCCGTCGTCGAAGCTTTGTAGCTGCAGAAGCCCGCTGAGCAGTCAACGGCCGATCCGAGCAACGGCAGGACCGCTACCCCTGGGCGATCCGCTCGGCGCGTTCCATCTCCGAGCGCCGGAGGCGAGCTTCGATCCGCTCCATCTGCTCCTCCGACACGTCCTCGAAGCCAAAGGCAGCTCGGACGAACTCTGCGAGGTCGGCGCGGTAGTCGTGACCGGTAGCGAAGAACTCGCCTGGTATGACGGTGGCAGCATTCTTCGTGTCGATGATCGTCTGCCAGAACGTCACCAGCGGCGACCACCGCTGAGTGTGGGAAACGGTCGGCGGCCGATCCGTCACCGGGCCCAACCATGCCGGTTCTTGGACGCTCAGATCGATCCCGAACTTTGTGACCGGATCGTTGTAGTGGTTGAGGAAGAAGATGCGGAGCCGGTCGCGGTCTTCGGCGCTCAGCGCTCTCACGTCCTCGATCGAGTTGAACACTCCAAACGAAGATCGATCGACGTCGGGGCGATCGTCCCTGAAGACCTGCTCCTTCCACTCCGATCGATAGGGCGTTCCCACCCACAGCGCTCGATCCACGCCGAGTCGCTCGAGCCCATCGGTGCCTTGGTGGAGGAAGGCGTCCTGGCTGGTATGCGCCCCGAGTGATTCTCCGTAGAGCACAATCCTCGGACTCAGGCCGGTGCGAGTGCACTCGTCGCGTATGGCCTCCAGCAACGCACGGAGGTGATGGGCTCCCGGCGTGATCCGGTCGGCGGACATCAGCGACGGCCTTCGTCCGTATTGGACGGCGACGGATGCAACGTCGCCGCGCCCCATGTACTCGGCCGCTTCGACGGATATGTAGTTGACGTATCCGGTGCCCGCCGGCGAAGACACGATCACCAGAGACCGCTCGAGCGCCTCCGTCCTTCGATTCTCCTCAATGGCCAGTTCGATCCGGGCTTCGAGGCTGTCAGCGGACAGGTAGCCGATATAGACGCGCACGGGATCGGCGCGCACGTCCTCTTGTGTCACCTCGCCGATGTGTTCGGCAGTTCCTACTT
>JAUVPA010000182.1 GCA_030598905.1 Acidimicrobiia bacterium | reverse complement strand
GCTGGTCGTTGGAATCCCGCGGACGGTCTCAACATCCGACGGCTGCAGATCCATCGATTCATGGACGACAAAGTGCCGGTGTTCACGGCGCCATCGCCGCGTGACAACCTCAATCTTGCCGGTGGGCCGCGACGACATGTCCCAGAGCTCGGCGGCCGTCCGATGTGATGCTGCAGCCCGTGAACCGACTGAGAGGACGGCGCAGGCGATGTCCTGGAGCCGGGTCCTCGGAGAACCCGCCACGATCAACACACCCTGCTCGTACTTGACGTACCGGCCACTCTCAACTCGCCGTCGGATTTGCTCGTCTGAGAACCCGTTGGCAGTAGCTTGAGCGGCCGTGAATACGCCGTGCTGCTCGGCGGCTCGGTCGGCCAGCAGACCGTCCATGGTCGGCACACCACAACCGTGCCAGATCGTAGGCGACGAGTCACGACCGCCGTGTTCTTGCGTAAATCCCCGGCGTATTACGCCGGGGATTTACGCAAGAACACGGCGGTTACAACCCGAGTTGGGCGCGGAGGTCGGCGCCGGCGGCTTTGTCGGTCGAGGCAACGAAATACACCTCGTCTTCGACACGATCGACGAATACGTAAACGCTGCCGGTGTCGAAGAGCAGGCCGCCTCCGGACTCCACGCGGCTCCCGGCTCTCATGGGTCCGGCGCCGAGTCTCACGAAGGCCGAGGCAACCTCCTCGGCATCTAGCTCCGTGTCGCCGACGTAGTGGATCACCGTGGCGACGTCCTCACCGTTGGTGAGCTCGATGTAGTTGTCGTTGCCCCAGCCGGCCGCAGTCTGGGTGTTCATGCCGGGTTCCAGGGTGTCGAGAAACAACAGCCGGAGGCCCCACTCCCCATATGAGCCCTCGCCGTGCTCGTCCCAGCCGGGGAGGGTCACCGCCAGTGGCGCCAACGACAGCGGCAGCTCGTTGCGGGCGTACTTGCTTGCGTCGAGAATCTGCTCGGTCGTTGCCGGCGGCGCGACATACGCTCGATCGACGCCGGCGATGCCGCCCACGTCGACGAGGTTCCCGACGAAGGTCAAGCCCTGGTCATAGGGAAACTGAAGATCTGCGCTCAGCCACGAGGGTGCCTGGTCGAGAACCGAGGTGTCGATCGCCAGCGACTCCGTGAGGCCCTGAATGGCTTCGAACGGGGAGAGCCCCTGCATGTAGATGAACTGGAAGTACGTAGCGTCGCCCTCGACGAGGCTCTGCAACGCCGATGCGTCGTCACCGGTCCCTGCGTCGGAACGCTCCTCCATCTCGTCGTTGAAGTCGAAGTGCTGATCGGTGAGGGCGTGCACCAGCTCGTGGACCACTGTGAGTCTCTGCAGGGTGGTGAAGCCGTCGAGCGACGCCGGCACCACCATTTCTTTGGTGTCGGGGTCGTAGAAGCCTGCCACTTGTTCCGTATAGAGATCGATGAAGAAGTCGTAGAGGCTCGTCGCTGGATCCCACATCCCGAGAAGAGCGAGCACAGCCTCGTCCACCTCCATCTCGGCGGGAACGAGCTCCTCCTCGAAGATGGCAGCCACCCGCTGATCGAACTCGGCATCATCGAGGATCGCCACCTTCGGCGTCTCGAGGAAAGGCAGGCCCCTGATCTCCTCGGTCTCAGCGATCAGAGCGCCGAATTCAGCCGCCATCTGGTCGACAACGACGTCGGAGATGCTGTTCGAAGCAGCGATGGGCACACTCGTCGGCGGCACCGTCGACGTGGTTGTCGACGTTTCCGGTGCGACCGTCGTCACGGTCGATTCGGGTTGGGTCACCGTTGTCGTCGAAGAATCGGACGTGCATGCGGCCGCGATCAGAGCGAACGCGAGGACGAAGACGAGCAGCCCCATCGGAGAGAAGAAGCGAGAACGATCCACGAAGACCAGGGTACCGAGGGGTCGGTTTAGCTCAGGTAAAGCGCTGTTTCACCACGGAATTACGTCGTTCTTTCCGATGACGACAATCCCGCTGTCCGTCACGTGGAAACGGGCCTCATCGGCCTCTCGATCAACACCGATCTTGCAGCCGGCCGGCACGCGGACGTTCTTGTCGATGATCGCCCGGCGCACGATTGCGCTCCGCCCGACATCGACGCCGGGGAACAGGACGGAGTCCGCGACATCTGCGTACGAATGAACCTGAACCTCCGACGACAGCACCGACCTCACTGCCGACCCACCAGAGACGATCACGCCCGCGCCGACGATCGATTGAAAGGCGGCGCCTCGGCGCCCGTCTTCATCGAACACGAACTTCGCCGGGGGCAGTGAGGGACGATGCGTGTAGATCGGCCACCTGTCGTTGTAATACGAGAAGATCGGATCGACGGCGATGGTGTCCATGTTGGCATCGAAGTAGGCGTCGATCGTCCCGACGTCTCGCCAGTAACCCTTCTCACGATCGTTCTGACCCGGCACCACGTTGTGCGCGAAGTCGTAGACCACGGCATTCCCGGCGCTGACGAGCGCAGGGATGACGTCACCGCCAATGTCGTGGGCTGAAGCTCTCTCAGCATCGTCAGCGACGATGTCGCGCAACACTTCGGCGTTGAAGATGTAGTTGCCCATCGACACGAATGCCGCGTTGGGATCGTCCGGTGTCGGCTTCGGATCGCCGGGCTTCTCCTCAAAGCCGACGATGCGGTCCTCGGGATCGGCCTCGATGACTCCGAACGACGAAGCCTGGTCGATCGGAACCCTGATTCCGGCGACAGTGACCCCGGCGCCCGAAGCGACATGATGCTGCACCATCTGCTCTGGATCCATCCGGTAGACGTGGTCGGCTCCAAACACCAACACGTGATCCGGATCCTCGTCCGCCAGGATGTTGAAGTTCTGGTAGATGGCGTCCGCCGACCCCGAGAACCAATGCGGCCCGCGTCGCATCTGCGCCGGCACGGGGGCGACGTAGCTGCCGAGGAGCGGCGACATATGCCAAGTCAGCGCGATGTGCCTGTCGAGGCTGTGGCTCTTGTACTGGGTGAGCACGGCGATGCGGCGATAGCCGGCGTTGACGAGATTCGACAGAGCGAAGTCGATCAACCGGTACACACCACCGAACGGAACTGCCGGCTTGGCCCGCTCGCGGGTGAGCGGATACAGCCGCTTTCCCTCGCCTCCGGCGAGGACCATCGCGATGATCTTGGGCCCAGTCTGCATCGGCGCTGACGGTAGCGCCGCCACAAGCTCAGAAGCGGCAGCGGTACCCCATCAACTCGACGACCCGGTCCTCTGCCAACTGCTTGGCTGCGGCCACAGGCATCTCGCCGTTTCTCACGGCGCGGTCGACCACCTTGGCCGTGTTGGACCGCACCGTCTCATCGATCATCAGGATCAAGACTCAGCTCACCGGGCTTGGCGGTCCTGAGCCCGTTTCGGGGCACGCGTCAAGGTGTTGCGTCGGAGGCCGTAGTGTTCAGCCAAGCCTCCCAAACGAGTTCACTGATGCCCAGAGCGATCATGGTTGTGCCGGTCCTCCTATTGCTTGCCGCGGCGTGCAGCTCAGACACGGCCACGACGACGGTTCCGGCGGAGCCGGCGGAGCCGGGCTCCGGACATCCTCTCGTCATCCAAAGTGTCGATTTCGAGGGCGGCATCATCGAGATACGAAACAGTGGCAGT
>JAUVPA010000106.1 GCA_030598905.1 Acidimicrobiia bacterium | reverse complement strand
TGTTCCCCTTCCGCCTGTGGATTGCGAGACACTCGATTTCGATACGGCGGCTGATCTCGTCTCAGGTGCTCTACAGTCGCCGCGGAGGGTCGATATTCGCCTCCCGCTCGTTCCCCTCCCAACCCTGCTGACAGCGGATCAGGTGACGGCGGCCGCGATGGTTGCCAACGATCTCATCGATGCCGAAGTTGTCGTCCGGGATCCGCGCGGGCTTGGTGATGCGGTGGTGTCGGCCTCGATCCTCCGGGCTGCCCTTCGCTCCGAGCTCGTCGTCAAGTCGCCGGCCGATATCCGCGTCTGGCTTGATTCCGAGCCCATCGAGGCACGTTTGGTCGGCTCAACGTACCAGTTCGAGACAGCGCCGGTCGATGCCGACTTCCGCTTCGACGAGGAAACGTTCGCGTTCTCGATCGTCCCCTCGGTCGATGGCACGACGCTCGACGTCCGAGCGGCAGCGCGCCGTGTGATCGACGCAGCATTGGCCGGCGACAAGGTGGTGATGGCACCTATCACCACCGGTGAGCTCCCTCAATACAGCACGAAGAGGCTCGAGGCGATGAGCATGACGAAGGTCTCCGAGTTCACAACGAGGCACAGCTGCTGCGAGGCTCGCGTGACGAACATCCACCTGATGGCCGATGCCGTCGACGGAGCGATTGTGTGGCCGGGTGAGACGTTTTCGATCAATGAGCGCGTCGGGCAGCGGACCACTGCCAAGGGTTATCGCAGAGCCGGAGCGATCATCAGCGGGGAGGTCAGCTGCTGCGACTCCGCCATCAACATCGGTGGAGGCACGAGCCAGTTCGGGACGACCTTCTACAACGCCGTGTTCTTCAGCTGCTACGAGGACGTTGAGCATCAGCCGCATTCGATCTACTTCTCGCGATACCCGAGAGGGCGAGAAGCGACGCTTGGCTACCCGAAACCGGACGTGATCTTCCGCAACGACACGTCGACGCCGGTGTGGATCGACACTTCCTATACGTCTTCGTCGATCACCGTGACCTTCTACGGAGACTCGGAAGGCCGTGTCTGCACGGAAGAGGTGAATGGCCGTAACCCGATCACCGTCACACGGGTCGTCACCTACCCGGACGGCCGTGTCGAGCGACAGCCCTTCACGTGGACCTATCGCTCCTTCGCCTGATCGCCAGCGCTCCCGGCGAACCAGGAGACCAGGCTGGCGTACGGCTGCCAACCCTCGCGGTGGATCGAGTGACCGAAGCCGGCCATCACGGTGTATGTGACGAGGGGGTTGGCAGCGGCGGCGGCCTCGCCCGTGGCGAGATCGACGAGGGCGTCATGGCTGGGATCGGCGCCGATGAGCAGCGTCGGAACGTTGATGGTGCCGAGTCCGGAGCGCAGGTCCCAAGGATTGGAGAACGGCCCGTTGGCCACGTTCGGGTCGACTCTGGCGAGGGCAGCAACCTTGACGTCGATGTCCTCGTCGGTCCACGACGGGTTCTCGTGTCGCATCGCGTCGGCCGACTCGAGCACAGCTTCACCGATGTATAGGGGATGCAGCGTGAGTGTGACCAACCAAGGGTCTTCGAGAACGAGGCGACTCGTGAAGGTTGGATCTTGGATGGCGCACTGCAATACGACCGCTCCGCCGAGGGAATGGCCGATGACGAGGTCCCAAGATTCTTCGGCTCGGGCGAAGTCGCCGACGTAGTCGGAGAGGTCGTAGGCGGCTCCACCTCGAGGCGAGGCGCCGTGCCCTCGCAGGTCGACGGCAGTGACGGTGAAGCCGTCATCGGCGAGCAACGGTCCGAGCCGCCACCAGGTACCGCCGTCTGAGGTGATGCCGTGTACCAGCAAGGCTCGGCGTTCGCCGCTTCCCCACGTGCGTGTCGCCAGTTCGACGGCGGTCATGGCCCCTCCTCCAGGAATCCGGAGTTCACCTATTCGCCGATGTCCTCGTTCCACAGTTCCGGACGATCGGCGATGAACTGCTCCATCAGTCGACGACAGCGATCGTCGTCGACCACCGAGATCGCGACGCCGCGCGCAGCCAGCAGCTCTTCACCGCCGAGGAATGTCCGGTTCTCTCCGATCACGACCCGTGGAATGCCGTACAACAGAGTCGCTCCCGTGCACAGGTCACAGGGCGAGAGAGTCGTGTAGAGCGTGGCCTTGCGGTACTCGGAACCAGGCAGTCGTCCGGCGTTCTCGAGGGCGTCCATCTCGGCGTGAAGCACGGCGGATCCCTTCTGCACCCGCTGGTTGTGCCCCCGTCCCACGATTTCATCGTCAACGACCACGACCGACCCGATCGGGATTCCCCCTTCGGCGAGCCCTTTCTCGGCCTCGGCGACGGCGGCATCCAGGAAGAGGTCGTGTCCCATGGCGGCGACGGTAGCCCTCTCAACCATCACTAGCGTCGGTGCCATGAAGGCCGTCCGACTCGTTGAACCGCAACGCGATCTGGTCGGCACCGTTCTCGACGATCCCGAGCCGGGTCCCGACGACGTGCTCGTCCGTGTCGAGGCCGCCGGCATCTGCCGATCCGACGTTCACTACCGGGCCGGGACGAGGCCCGTTCCTGCTCTTCCGGTGACGCCGGGGCACGAGGTCGCCGGCACGATCATCGATGCTGGGTCATCCGTTGATCGGTCGATCATCGGCAATCGGGTAGCGTTGCACTACCTGATCAGCTGCGGCGTCTGCCTACGGTGTTCCGCGGGCCGGGAGCAGTTCTGTGTGACCGGTTCCATGATTGGGCTGTCGGCCGATGGTGGCTACGCAGACTCCATCGTTGCTCCCGCCCGGAACGCATTTCTGCTCCCAGAGTCCATCGCCACAGACGTGGGGGCCATCATGATGTGCTCGTCCGTCACGTCGTTGCATGCGCTTCGTAGGGGACGCCTCGTACCCGGTGAATCCGTTGCCGTCTTCGGTTGTGGCGGGCTCGGCGCTTCGGCGATTCGCCTGGCCCTGGCCCTCGGTGCTGAAGAGGTCTACGGCATCGACATCGATGCAAACCGTCTCAGAAGTGCAGCAGAGGCCGGTGCTACCCCCGTCGCTTTTGAAGAAGCTGCGTCACTTCCCGGCGTCGACGTTGCACTCGAGTTGGTTGGATCACCGGTTGTGATGGAAAGAGCCGTCGCCGCCCTCGGAGTCGGCGGAAGGGCCGTAGCCGTTGGTATCACACACGAACCGTTTCCGCTCGATGGCTTCACCGACCTCGTGCTCCGCGAAGCCGAGGTGATCGGCTGTTCAGATCATCTGGCGTCGGAAGTCGCCGAGATGATCGACCTCGTCGACGGAGGTGTTGTGGACCTGTCCGGTGTCGTGACAAACACAGTGCCACTGGATCCTGTCGCCATCAACGCCGCCCTCGACCGTCTCGAAGGGTTCGGCGACGGAATCCGCACCGTGATCACACCCTGAACTCGTTATGCGACCAGGGTTGCCTCGAGGGTGATTTCGACGTTGCCGGCGAGGGCGCGTGATATCGGGCAGCCGTCCTTGGCCGCCTGGGCGGCCGCCTGGAAGTCCTCATCGCTCATCCCGGGGACGTTGCCCTCGACCACGATCGCGCTCTTCGTCACCGCAAATCCGGCGTCGGTCTTCTCGAACGTCACGGTTGCCGAGGTGTCGAGGCGCTCAGCCGGAGTGCCCGCCTCAGCAAGACCATTGGAGAAGGCCATCGAATAGCAGCTGGCGTGAGCGGCCGCGATCAGCTCTTCGGGACTGGTCAGCCCACCCGACTCCTCGGTGCGTGCATTCCACGTCACCGGCAGCGGACCGGCTGCGCCGCTGGCGAGCGAGGTCGTTCCCGATCCGGTGAAGAGGTCGCCTTGCCATGTCGTTGATGCCCGGCTCTCCATTCGCTCTCCTCAGGTCGCGTGGGTTGGAACATACCGGTGGTCGTGCGCGATGATGCCGGGATGTCGCCATGGATATCTCAACCCGCGATCGGACAACGCGCCGAGAGGTCGCGACTGGTCGCTGCGGGGGACATCGAAACCTTCACCGCGATCAGCGGCGATCACAATCCTCTGCATTACGACGAGAAAGCCGCGGCGGCTTCTCGTTTTGGCGGCGTCATTGTCCAAGGTGGAGTGATCACCGCGATCCTCAATGCTGTGGTTGCCGAGGATCTTCCCGGGCCCGGGTCGGTGTTCCTCAACGTCGACTGGAACTTCCGGGCCCCGGTTTATCCGGGCGACGAGATCACCGGTTCCGTCGAGGTGGTTGCAGTGCGCGATGACAAGCCGATCACCACGCTGTCGACCACGGTGACCAACCAGAAGGGAGAGGTGGTTCTGGACGGCACCGCCGTCACCTGGACCGAGCCCCTCTGACGCGTCTGGCGTACCGCAGGCCCATTATCCGGTCTGCGGTACGCCAGACGCGGTATTGCACGCCGGGGAGCAGAAGTAGAACGTCTCCCCGTCGACTTCGGTTGTGAACCGGGCACCCTCGATCTCGACTGTCATGCCGCAAACGGGATCGATTGCCGTCTTGGGCGCCACCACCGGGCGACTCTTCGAGCCGACCCACGCCGGGCGCAGCTGGACGAGTTGAGCCAGGATCGCAACGGCGATCTCGCGGTGGGGCACATGGCCGAGATCGATGCCAGCAGGACTGACGACACGTTCGATTTGTTTGTCCGCCATGCCACGATCGCGCAAGTACCCGATCACCGTTTCTCCTCGTTTCGCCGAGGCAACCAGACCGATGTACGGGGCGTCCGTCGCCAGCGCAGCTTCGAGGGCGGGTTCGTCGTAATGACCCTGGGTAGCGACGACGATGGGAGTTGTGCCGTCGATCCCGAGGCGCTCCATCCCGTCGAGAGACGTGACGACCTCGATGTCGTCTTCGTAACCGGAGCCGGTTCCCCGGTCATCGACCACGGTGGACGACCAGCCGAGCGCCGTCGCCAATGCCGAAAGTGTTCTCACCAGCGGCGAGTGCCCGATCACGATCAGACGCGGCAACGGGATCACCGGTTCCATGAATACCTCGAGTGCACCCTCGCTGGAGCACGAGATCGGCACGGCGACGACACCGCTGCGGTTGTGGTCGCCGAGCTCTTCCTCCGGGCCGAGGTACATCAGCTGAGCCTCGCCGCCGTCGAGCACGTCGCGAGCCTGGCGTACCACCGCCGGTTCGGCACATGCCCCTCCGATCCAGCCGTGGATCGTGCCGTCGGGTTCGATGAGTGCCGTACTCCCCGGCTTGCCAGACGATGGGCTACGGGCCCATACGACCGTCGCGACGACGAAAGGCCGCTGCTGCTGTTGCAGCTCGGCGGCGAGCGCGAGGAGCTCGGGTTTCATTGGTCAGTCCTGAAGCGCCGCCCACACACGATCGGGGAGGACAGGCATGTCGATATTGGTGACGCCGAGATGCTGCAAGGCGTCGATCACGGCGTTGACGTATGCGGCCGGGGACCCGACGGTCGACGATTCGCCGACACCTTTGGCCCCGATCGGATGATGCGGCGAGGGTGTCACCGTCTCATCCATCTCGAACCGCGGCGTCTCCCATGCGGTCGGGACCAGGTAGTCCAGAAAGCTTGATCCGATGCAGTTGCCGTCGTCGTCGAACGTGATCCACTGCATGTTGGCCATCGCAAAACCCTCGGCGAGCCCGCCGGCGATCTGACCTTCCACGATCATCGGGTTGATCCTCACGCCGCAATCATCGACCGCCACCATTCGCCGTACCTTCCAGACGCCGGTGGCGGAGTCCACTTCGACCACCACGATGTACGTCCCGAACGGGTACGTCATGTTGGGCGGGTCGTAGTAGTGGACACCTTCGAGGCCGGCTTCCATACCCTCGGGATGGTTGGTGTAGGCGGCGAACGCTATGTCCTGGATGCTGACCGATGATCCCGGCGAACCCTTGACGTGGAACTCACCGACTTCCCACTCCAGGTCTTCGGGCGACGCCTCGAGGAGATGGGCCGCGATGTCACGGGCCTTGTCCCGCAACTTGCGCGACACCATCGACGTGGCTGCGCCGGCCGTCGGCGTCGAGCGCGAGGCATACGTGCCGAGTCCGTATGGAGTGTTGTCCGTGTCGCCTTCGACCACCTTGACGTCGGATGAAGGTATGCCGAGCTCTTCGGCCACGATCTGAGCAAACGTCGTCTCGTGGCCCTGGCCCTGCGCCTTGACACCGAGTTTCATGATGGCCTTGCCGGTCGGATGAACCCGAAGATCCGCTGAGTCGAACATCTTCAGGCCGAGGTTGTCGTA